>DASWTK010000053.1:0-14557 GCA_036402175.1 Chitinophagaceae bacterium
GTAACCTATAATGGGTTAACACGTATTCCTGCTTTTGAAAAAATATTTACCAATTTCACTATCAGTCATGCTTACAATGGTTCGCTGAGCATGAACAGCTTTAACTCTGCTTTACTGTTCCAGGATCCTTTCCGCGCGGGTTATCCTTATTTCATTGATTCGATCTCAGGGAACTATGTACCATACTTCCTTGTGCCGAACATTACCATAAGTGAACAATTTGCTCCATTGATCGACCTCGACATGCAGTTCACCAACCAGGTATCAGCAAGGTTTGAATTCAGAAAATCACGTACGCTCAGTCTTAGTCTTATCGATTTCCAGTTAAGTGAGAACAGGAATACCGAGTTCACAATTGGCGCAGGATGGAGAAAGAGAGGATTTCCGCTACCATTCCGGATTAAACTGCCCGGAAAGAACGAAGCGAGTAAGAAGCTCGATAACGATATCAATTTCCGGCTCGATTTCAGCCTGAGAGATGTGGCTACTTCAAACAGCCGTCTCGACCAGACGGTAGCGTTGCCAACATCAGGTCAGAAAGAGATCATTATTTCGCCATCTATTGATTATGTATTGAACAACCGGGTTAATATCAAACTGTACTTCGACCAGCGGAGGGTAATACCGAAGATATCAACCGCTCCTCCGATCACAACTACAAGGGCAGGATTGCAGATCAGGGTTGCGTTAGCGCAATAAGATGCGGTTAATTATTCAGCGTGATCATTTCATTTTCTTTAGCAGCATAACGTATCCGCATAAATTCTTCTTCTTTTGCTTATTTACCTGCACAGGCTTGATCATATGATATTCTGTAAAACGCGGAACGTATCCGAAGTTGATGATGTTGCCATCTATATCGCCCCACATTTTCTTTTCATAAGCCACCTGCTTCTCGCTCCAGTCGTACATCCTTACTTCGTATAATTTTGAAGAAGGCTCGCCTATAAAAACAAAATGATACAAACTGCCTTCAGCCATCTGAAGAATGATCGGCATTTCGTATTCACTTTCCATGGTCATGGAAGCTTCTCTCACGAGCGCGAAACCGTTATCGGCAAACCATGATTTAAGACTGTCTATCTGGTGCTGGAAGATGGAAACGTCGCAGCTTTGCTGACGGATGACCTGCTGTGACATAGCAGGCGGGGCAGTTATACTTAAGGCAATAATAAGACTGATCTTACATAGGATTTTACCCATAAATACCCGGTTTTTAAAAGAATTCTTGGACGATAATCAAAAGTAATTATTCACCCTTAAATTGTAAAGCTTTGGGAATTAAATTATTCCCATTAGTAATAACGCCATTTAGACGATAGTAATATCCCGATGGTTGTAAAGGTGACAGGCTTAACAAAGACTTTTGAGATTCTTCAGGTGCGGTGAAAGTAAAATGAATTGGCCTGGGCCGTCGAAGTCAGTACTAAGTCGTTGATACACACATGCTGAGGAAGGGTGGTGCAATAATAGATCACAGCGGCCACATCAGCTGCGGAAAGGGGTTCAAATCCCTTATAAACACTTTTCGCGGTTTCTTCATCACCTTTGAACCGGACTAGTGAAAACTCGGTTTCGGCGGCGCCGGGGTTGACCAATGTTACTTTGATTCCAAGCCTGAGCAGATCGATCCGCATCGATTGGGAAATGGCATTTACGGCATATTTCGATGCGCAGTAAACATTTCCTTTTTCATACACTTCCTTGCCCGCCGTTGAACCAATGTTTATAATATGTCCGTTCCCCCTTTCTTTCATATAAGGCAGAACAGCCCTCGAAACATATAGCAGCCCTTTTATATTGGTGTCGAGCATGGTCTCCCAATCATCAATGTCAGCTTCGTCAAAATAATCCCTGCCCAGTGCAAGACCTGCATTATTAATAAGGATATCTATTTTTTTCCATTCCGGCTGCAGATTTTCAATGGCTGAATAAACAGTTTGTTTGTCGCGCACATCAAACGCGAGCGTAAGTACTTTTACATTAAAGTTTTGCTGTAGTTGTTGCTGCAGTTCAGTCAACCGGTCCTCTCTTCGGCCGGTGATGATGATGTTATAGCCATTCTCTGCAAATTTTTCCGCACAGGCTTTGCCAAATCCCGCTGTTGCACCGGTTATGAAAACAGTTTTCACCATTGAAAATTTTGGCGCAAGGTATATATTTTACCTTATCAGAACCATCACGCCTTTCTTCGTGACTGTTTTGCCGGTATAATCGCGTCCCTGTACCACCCACACGTAGGTGCCTGAATTCTGTGTTTTGCCAGCGATGGTTCCATCCCATCCGCGTCCTATTTCACTGGTGCTGAAAACAAGCTGCCCCCAGCGGTTATATACGCGGAAATAGTCAAGATTACTGATACCTGGAGTTTTTGCGGGACGGAAAAGATTGTTTCTTCTTCCGTCAGGAGTGAATGCGTTCGGAACAAAAATGTCAGGCTTTGTTTTGAATACCTGGATGTTTATTGTATCAAGATCATAGCAGCCGGTTTCGTTTGTTGCTCGCAGGTAGTAAGTCATATTATCGCTCAATATCGCGATCGGGTTGCCGATTGTATTCCGGTTAAGTCCAAACGGAGGCGACCATGTAAAGAATTCCGCGCCCGATGCGTTGAGTTGTAAAGGCTGCCCCACAACAATTGCTGTATCCCTTCCGGCAAACGCAAATATCTCATTGAGCACAAATACAAGCACTGTATCCCTGCCTGGCTTTGGACATCCAAGCGTATCATAAACACTCAAAACATAATTTGTTGGCCGCAATGGAAAAACATAAGGTGATAACGAACCGCTGTTGATGATCCGCAGGTTGGGCGACCATGTGAAACTTGAGCCAATCATCCTTCCACGCAGCGTTGCCGTGTCATCAAAGCAGATTGTTGTATCCGGTCCGGCGAATGATTGAGGATATGGAACGGTACGTATGGTCACCTGGTCAGTAGTGCTGCATTTGCCAATACTTGCTATTACTGTATAAGTTGTTGTTACGCCTGTTGGCCTGGCAACCGGATTCTTTTTATTGGGATCATCCAGTGTTCCGGCAGGCGACCAACGGAATGCGAGTCCGTCGCCGGTACCCTGAAGCTGAACGGTATCTGTCAGGCAGATGGTGCTGTCTGGTTTCGCATTCAGTGTTACGAAATCCACGACACGTACCCTGACGGTATCTTTATTGATGCAGCCACGATCGTCGAGCGTGACAATATAGTTCGTTGTGATTTTCGGGTATACGAGCGGGTTAGCAGTATTTGCGTTGAGGATGTTATAGGCTGGTCCCCATGAGAAATTTCCGAGGCCCGCAGCTGCAAGTCGCAACGTATCGATACTGCAGATCAGCGTATCATCGAATGGCAATGTGATCGGGGGCTTGTCGTACACGATCACGTCTTTCAAAACCGTATCAATACAGCCCTTTGTGCTTTGCACTATAAAGCTGACCAGCTTGGAGCCTGAAGTATTGTATTTCCAGGTTGGGTTCATTTCGTCCGACACATCCAGCGAAGATGTCTCGTCGCCAAAATTCCAGTTCCATCCCGTTACAGTTCCGTATCGTGTTTTCGTGGTATCAGTAAATCTGAATGGAAAATCCTTACACGCGCCTTCGACTGTAAATCCGGCAAAAAATCCGGGATATACCTTCATCATGGTTGTAGCCGAATCGGGACAGGTCTGACCCTTATTCACAATCAGCTTAACAACATACACGCCTGTATCGGGGAAGGTGAATGTTGGCGTAGGAGAAGTTGAAGTATCATCAGTCCTGTTCGGAATGCCGAAGTCCCAGTAATACGAATTGATCAAAGGCGATGGAGGCGCTTCATTTTTGAAAGTATAGGAATAACCATCGCAATTAATATAACTCGGGTTCAGTTGCGCCGACGCGAAATCGCATCTGTCATCTATCTGCACATTAAAATCTTTACGGTGTGTGCTCAGTCTTTTTCCGTCGCGCCATTCGCTGACGCATACACAAACAACATAATTGCCTCCGGGCGGCGCAATTCCTGATATCAATCCTGTTTGCCTGTTGATGGTAACACCCGGACCAAGCGGTTGCGTTCCGGTATAACCGGGAGAGTAGCCTACAAAACCGATAGTGTTTGCAGGTGGCGGATTGGTGATCACGGGTGGATTCGAAGGACAGGTATAGGCATCGCAAAATTCGTAAGTGAGCGAATCCCTGTCAGGATCTGTTGCGCCGAAATCAAGGCGGAATGGACGGTTCTGGCAAATCAGCACGGTGTCTTTCACAACAAAGAACGGACTTGAATTGGTTCCCGAGGGTAAATTGCTTAAGCCATGGATCTGCGTAACATAAGATGAGCCAATGGAAACATTGGGACTAAGGTTGTTGATACCATCGATCCTGCAACAACGCTGAAATACTGCAGTGAATCCGTCAAAGGTCCGGGGCAATGTAATGACTGTACTATAAGTTCTCAATCTGTAACAAACCGGTGAAGGATTTACTATGCATGGATTTGGAAAATTGAGATTGATGAATTCATCATCGGTCAGCGGAAGGTTGAATGGAGAGCCGGGTGCGGGCGTATTTCCGCCAGTGCTGTAAATTGAAATATTCACGTCGTTGTCAAGCTGTGAACCCGACGCATTGCAATCCAGGAACAAGCGTAGCAGCAGTTCATATCGATCGGTGCCATTTGGCCCCGCGCCCGCATAGCGATATGAAATTTCACCGCCTTTTATATGCCTCGCCTCCAGACTTTGAAAGCCCATCAGTGCCAGCAATATTGCCAGTAATTTCTTCATATTAATAGCGAGGTTCAGAATAGCCTTAAGTAATTCTAAATACGGGGCAATATGACAACAGGTTGGCTGATCAGGGGGATACGGGATCGTTTCCTGAATTTAATACAAATAGAGGAGATGGAGGAGAAGAAGGGAGATGAAATTTTATTAACAGGAGAGATAATTAGCCAATTTTGCCAATAAGCCAATTAGCTAATTAAACAGCCAGTAGTGTTTGTGTATTTGCTGATGTTTATTGATTCACATTAAACATCAACCTAATTAGCAAATTGGCTTATTGGCAAAATTGGCTAATTATCGTATCAAAACCATAGTTCCCTTCTTAAACACCACCTTCCCCGTAAAATCAGTTCCCTGCACTATCCAAACAAACGTGCCGGAATCCTGTGGCTTGCCGGCAATAGTGCCATCCCATCCGCGGCCGATTTCGTTGGTGGAGAATACCATCTGGCCCCAGCGGTTGTAAACCCTGAAGAAATCGAGTTTGGAAATTCCCGGAGTTTTCGCCGGCCTGAAAAGATTGTTGGTGCGCTTACCGGGCGTAAATGCATTCGGCACAAAGATGTCTGGCTTTGTTTTGAATACAACGATGTTGATGGTATCGTAAGCCTCGCAGTTTTCCGGCGTATAAACACGAACAACATAAGTCATGCTTTCATTCAACACCGCAACGGGGTTCGGAATGTTATCGCGGTTCAGTCCAGTGGAAGGTGTCCATGTATACAACATCGATCCGGTGGCATTCAATTGCAATGGCTGACCCACTACAATCGCTGTATCGTTTCCGGCAAATGCCCTGATCTTCGGCCGGACAGTAACCATTACCGTATCGCTGAATGGTTTCGGGCAGCCCAGTACGTCCCTTACAGTAAGTATGTAATTGGTAGTTGACAGTGGGAATGCCAGCGGTGTTAACGTATTTGGATTAATCAGTGTATTTGCAGGAGTCCACGTGAAACTCGATGCCTGCATCTGCGCATTCAGCTGAATTGTGTCGTCATAACAAATGATAACGTCCGCGCCCGCATCTGCCGAAGGATAGGGCACGGTGCGAACGGTCATGTTCGCCGAGGCATTACATTTCCCGATGCTGGCCGTCACCGAATAAATTGTGACGGGATCAACCGGAATAGCGATCGGATTCTTTTTTGTTGGATCATCAAGCGTACCGGCAGGCGACCATAGGAATTTTAATCCGTCTGTTACAGGCCTGAGCGTAACGGAATCGGTAAGGCAGATGGTTGTATCTATCGGCGGACTTAATGTTACGAAGTCCACCACACGTACGCGCACAGTATCGGTACCTATACATCCGCGATCATTAAGCGTAACGTTATAAGTAGTGGTGGTTTTTGGCCATACAAGCGGACTCGATGTATTTGCATTCTGAATGTTGTAATTCGGGCCCCATGAAAAGCTACCCGTTCCATTGGCTAACAATTGAAGCGTATCGATACTGCAAATGAGCGTATCCTTGAACGGAAGGTCGATCGGCGGTTTATCAAAAACCACCACATCCTTGAACACGGTGTCTATACATCCCTTGGTATTACCAACAATAAGCCGCACATTTTTCGTTCCTGTCGTTGCATATTGCCATTGCGGATTTTGCAGCCTCGATGAATCAGCTGTTGTCGTCTCATCACCAAAGCTCCATCGCCAGCCTGTAACCGTTCCATAATTTGTGCTTGTGGCATCAATAAACCTGAATGGAATGTCCTTGCAGGCTCCATCCACATTGAAGTCAGGGAAAAATCCGGGATACACTTTTACACTCGCGGTTGTTGAGTCTTTACACTGGCCATTACGGTTCACAACAAGCTTTAAAGTATAGGTGCCTGTATCGGGATAAGTAAAGGTTGGAAATTCCTGGGTAGAAGTATCGGTGTCGGTACCCTGAACTCCAAAATCCCAGTACCAGGTTTCTATTAAGGGTGAGTTCGTAAGATTTTCAAAACCCATCGTATAACCATCGCAGGTTATGTAAGAAGGATTAAGCGCGGCATCTGCAACCACACAGCTTTCAACCCGAAGGGTAAAATCTTTTCTGTGTTCGCTGATCTTTACTCCATTCCTCCATTCATCAATACATACATTGATAACATACTTGCCGGCCCCTGGTGCCAGTCCGCTGATAAGGCCGGTTCGCGGATTGATGGTAACATTCGGACCGAGTGGCCTGGAGCCGGAAAAACCAGAAGTGTATGAAATATTAAAATAGGGTGGAGTTGAAGGTGTGATATTCGCCGAACTGGTAGCGTCGCCGCGGTTATACGCGCTGCAAAATGAATAACTGAGCGAATCGCCGTCCTGGTCGTTAGCGCTGAAGTCGAGCGTAAGTTGTGAATTCTGGCAAACCACTGCGGTATCCTTTACGGCGAAAACGGGACTGCTGTTGCGCCTGGATTCAGGGACCAACCCCATACCGGGAATATTGCCAACGTAGGTTGCGCCATCACCCGACGTGCCGTTGGGGAGTGGCTGTTCAAACATGTTCAGAATGTTTCCCGACCTGCAACAGGTCTGAAAAGAAACAGTATAACCAAATTCGTTTCTGGGAAGGTCTCTTTGCACTACGAAATATCCGATCTGATAGCAAACATTGGGTGCCGGAACTATGCAGGGATAGGCGCTTGGCGTAATTGATATCTGTTGAAGGCTGGTTCTCTGAACAGTGAAAGATGAATGAAGATTGTAAGCGGAAAGTGAAGTTCTGCCGAATATGCCGATGATTACCTCTGTGGGCATCGCGGCTACATTCGGCCCGCTGGCGCTGCATTCACGAAAAAGGCGGAGGGTGATCTCGAACCGGTCGGTATTGGGAGCAACACCCGGCCCCACGTACCTGTAATACATTTCACCACCTGCTATATGACCTGCCTGTGCTCCTGAAATACTGCCTGCTAACAATAAAATGATTGCCAGTGCTTTTTTCATGTACTATAATAACGATTTTCAAAGGACATTATTCTTTATGAACTCTTCGAGCGTATGCGTGCATTGGTTGGGTTCTTCCCACATTCCCATATGTCCGGACTGACGCAGAACGTGCAGATAAGACAATAATGGCAGGCGCGATTGCTGCATTACCTGGTCATAGGGGATCGCAGTATCGTGTTCCCCTGCCAGGAACAGGATCGGACGAGTAAATTCCTTCAGTACAGCGGTCCGGTCGGGTCTTTCCATCATCGCCTCATAATAAGCTACCAGGGAATCGGCATCCATATCCTTGTACGTATTGATCAGGGTGTCGATCAACCCTGGATTATGGCGTTTCGTGTGTTCCGAGAACAGGTTGGGATCGGTGGTTTTGAAAAACTCATGTACCCCATTCTTTTTTATGAACTCTATCCCTTTCCTGCGGGTGACTTTTTTTTCTTCATTATCGGCATATGCGGTTGAATGCACCAAACCGAATGCCTGTAACGTATCAGGGTATTGTGCCGCAAATGCCAGCGTAACATATCCGCCCATGCTATGTCCCAGCATAGTCAGTGAATCAACCGATTCCTCTTGCAGGATCGCGTGCAAAGAGGCCGCCAGATTCTCCATCGAAACGTCGGCCGTTCGTTCAGAAGAGCCGCTTCCCGGAAGGTCGGGTAAAATAAGCCGGAATCTTTTTTCCAGTTGTGCGCATTGTTCATCCCAAACACGATGATCTTCCCCGAATCCATGCACAAGCATAACGGGCATCCCTTCACCACGCAGGTGGTAGCCGATATTCTTATTTTGAAACGACAGGTTTTTTTTCACGGCGGACGATTCGTTTTGTGATTAAAAATAAATTCCAAACTGCAAGTAGGATCGTTAATATCACAGCGATCTTTGAAATCAGGTCGCCCGATCTGGTATAAAAAGTCCTGATAGTATTGTTATCCGGAATACTTTGCTTGATCACCGCCGCCTTGTCCCAGGGTTGCGGCTGGTAAACTTTTCCCTGCGGATCGATGAAGCAGGAGATGCCTGTATTGGCACTGCGTGCAACCCATTTCCGGGTTTCAATTGCCCTCAATCTTGCATAGTTCATGTGCTGCCTGAATCCCGGCGTTTCACTCCACCAGCCGTCGTTGGTTATGACAACAATTATGTTGGCTCCGTTGCGTATGTATTCCGACATGAATTCGCCATAAATACTTTCATAACAAATGGAGGGAGCAATTTTGTAGTTGCTGTTATCGGCAACCAGCACTGTTCGTTCATCCTGCCGTGCGTATCCGCCGGTTGTTCCGCCGAATTTTTCAAACCATTTGTCCAGGAACCTCAGGAAAGAAGGAAGGGTTTCCACACCCGGAACCAGTTTCGATTTATGATACAGCTGAATGGTACTGCTGTCGAAAAGCGCAGCGCTGTTGTAGGAGTCGAAGTAAAGTCCCGAATCAGGATACCTGCGGGAATATTTTGATTTTTCTGACTCATGAAAAAACCTGTAACCTTCAATGCCCGTTAGTAAACGAACCTGCGGGTGCTGCCTCAGCATCGCATAAACCGGTTGAAGAAAAGGGTGCTGCACAATCTGCGTCTCATCAATCGCAACCGGAATTGCGGTTTCGGGCCAAATGAGCAGTTTTGTTCCGGAATCAATAGCGGATTGACTCAACCTTATCAGGTTTTGCAGCTGCGTGTTGGCGTGGGCCGGATCAAACTTCAGGTAGGGATCCACGTTTGGCTGCACCACTACAATATTATTGGGAGTTCTTTCTTTGAAAAACGGAAAGCGCTGACTGCCTATGTAAAACGATAACATGAATGGAAGCAGCACTATCGCGATCAGCAAGCTCGTTAGCCGGACATTAAATTTTTTCTCACCGGTCAATTTTTTCAGAATGAGAAATAACAGCAGGTTCACTAATAAAACCCAGAGGCTTCCACCGCTTGTGCCTGTATATTCATACCACTGAACCCAGTCTGGTTTTACAGCAAAAGCATTTCCAAGGGTAAGCCATGGCCAGGTAAGCTCCCAGTTGAGATGGAGGTATTCGAAAGTAAGCCAGAACAGAACAAAGGATGAATATCCGATGGCGGGGCCCATTCTTTTCTTGATGTTGTAAAACGCGATCCAGGGAATACACATCAGCGCGCTGTTCGCGAGCATTGCAAGAATACCACCGGGAACGGTAGAGTTCATGATCCACCAGGTAGTAGCCACATTCCAGATGAACATGGCAAAATATACCCACCAGAAAAAAGATCTTCGGCTTAAGCCCTGCTGCTCGAGCCACAATAATGGTATAAATCCGGTAAAGATGAAAAACGTAAGCGGAGAAACCGGCCATGCGGCGTACAACAAGATCCCGGACAAAACTGAAAGAAACGCAGGATGGAATTTCTTCACTTAAAAAAATTTGTGGCGACAAGTTCGTTAAAAATAATCTATAGTAGTATGGGCAGGATTAAAACTTTCGCTAATTCAATTATCTTGATTTCGCAAAACAACCATTATGAAACCTTACCTGACTGCCATGCTGTGCATACTGCTTGTTATTACGGCAGCTGCACAGAACGATTCCGTTCCCGCGCGGCCATTTGCACTTCAGCAGCCATACCATCCTGTTTTCAGCCTGTCGGCCGGCGACATTGAACACCTTCCATTTACAAATATCATGGAAGTACTGAACGCGATGTTCCCCTTTGTATTCAGCGATGCTCCGAACAATACCGGTTATACATTTATAGTTGATGGACGCATCCTTGTCAATCCCAACGCGATCAATGTTTCGCAGATTGCAGTTATTGATTTTTACCCGGTTTCGTTTGACCTGAATAACGGTTATCGTTCGGGCAGGGGAACGTTTGTCATTACAACGAAACTGGCAACTGGTTCTTCAAAAGGATTGGTGATAAGGTCGCAGGCCGGGTTGCTGGATCCTGCAAAGTATTCTTTCGCGGGGTGGGATAACACTCCATCTCCTATAACCGGAAAGGACCAAATTTTTACACACCAGGAAGTGGGTTATGGACTTAATAAAGGAGGATTGTTAGCCTCAGGCGCCCTTTCTTTTACGAAATCCGCTGTTAGCCCAGGTTATGATCAGACCAGCCAGACTTTAGTGGTGAAATTAAATGATCCAATAGACCGGATAAGGTTTTCCGGGCTGGCAAGCTATGACATCAATGACAGGTTAAAGATTTTCGGCGGCTTGTTTGTAACCGACCAGAATCGGAAAACTGATGTTAGCTGGCAGAATAATTCAGTTGCGGCTAAATCTGATTTCAACAGGGATCCGTTTTATGTTTCCGGAAATGCCGGCCTGGTTTTTAAGATATTACCGCGCATAAAAAATCAATTCCTGGTAGAGTATGAATCAACAACGCTCGATGAAGAAAGTTATTCGATAAATATTTTTACCCCGCCCGCAATACCCCGGTTTAATGAGCTTAATGGCAAAGACAAAACAAATTTTTATAATTTTTCAAACAGCATTCAAGGGGTGATCAGAGATCAGGGCACGCTTTCATTTGGATGGGAGCTTCTGATGCGTTACGGTCAAAAGAAGGAAAACAGAGAAGGTACATACACTTCAGGTGAAGTAGGTGGGAATATTACATCTATCAATCATTATGAATCAAAATTTAAGAACCGGCATTTTGCCGTGATGCCCAGGCTTAGTCTTGCCATTTCCGGAAAATTGATGACCACTTTAGGCTTGACCTATGCGTCTGACAAAGCAGATTTCACAGGCGCGAATGCTGTTGATGAAGTTTTTCCCTTTGCAGGGATCAGGTATACATTGGTCAATGCAAACAGATTATTTTCATCATTACAACTTCACGGTACGTATGGGCAAACATGGAATGATGAAGTTTACGATCCGCTGGATGAATATTCTTATCCACGGCGGTGGCCATCGTTTGGAAGCCCTGAAAAAAACAAAGCAGATAATATTATTATCGGGACCGATGCCGGTTTTGTGAAAGACAGGGTCGCATTATCATTTAATTTTTACAAAGGAAATTATACGCCATTGGTTTATGTTGAAATTCCGGCCGGAACGTTAATCAGGTATACTGAAGTCGAAAGGAGTGGCTTCTCAGCAGGATTAAAATGGAATTTGATAAATCAGCAGAAATTTAGCGCGCGCTTTTCGGGATTGTTGTTTTTTGAAAAGCAAGAATTTTCAGATGGATCGTTGAATACCCCCCAACAACATAATAATAATCCTTTTATCAATGCACATTTGTCCAGGCAATGGAGATCATCTCTTCAGCTTAACCTTACTGCAGGTAAATTCTTTCTGCAGGCGAATGGATTACTGAGGTTCAACGACCCCCATTTGGTAAGCATCCCTGGCGTAGGGGCAAGGCAGAAAGAGGTGAACAATCACGGACTGACCTTTCTGATTGCCGGCTATAAGATTCAACTAAACAGATCCGATCTGTCAAAAAACATTGCTGTAAGTCTTCAGGCAAGGAACCTTGTGCCAATGAAATACGCTCAAGGCAAGATATCCTATTCTACCAGGTACCTGGGGATCGGTGCAGTTGTTATGTTATAACAGGATTGTATAAACGAAGAAATAACAACAGGCAAATTGCTGAAGTAATTAACAGCTGTTATATTGCTTAGGTAATTATCAGTTGGTAATTGCTGAGGTAATTAACACCAGGTTACCAAATAGCTGAATGAAGTCTCTTTATCTTCTGCTGTAATTCGGCGCTTCCCTTGTTATTTCAATATCATGCGCATGGCTTTCGCGCATACCCGCATTGGTGATCCTTATGAACTGGGCTTGCTGCAACGCGTCGATATTCATTGCTCCGCAATAGCCCATGCCCGCTCGCAGGCCGCCTGCGAATTGATAAACAAGTTCACTGAGATAACCTTTATAGGCAACCCGTCCCTCAATGCCTTCAGGAACCAGTTTCTTGATATCATCTTCTACGTCCTGGAAGTAACGGTCACTGCTTCCCTGGCTCATGGCGCTGATGGAACCCATGCCGCGGTATTGTTTGAATTTCCTTCCTTCATAGATGATGGTATCACCCGGACTTTCTTCAGTTCCTGCAAAAACGCCTCCCATCATAACGGCACTGGCGCCTGCTGCAATTGCTTTCACCATGTCGCCGGTATAGCGGATGCCTCCGTCTGCAATGAGCGGTATTTTTCTTTTCTGAAGTACAGAAGCAGCTTCCATGATAGCAGTGATCTGCGGAACGCCGGCTCCTGCAACGATGCGTGTAGTACAAATGGAACCGGGACCAATACCAACTTTGACTGCATCGGCTCCTGCATCGGCTAATGCTTTTGCGCCTGCCGCGGTACCTATGTTTCCAGCGATCACCTGCAGATCCCTGAAATTCTTTTTCAGATTTTTTAATGAATCGATCACTCCTTTGCTGTGTCCGTGCGCGCTGTCGAGACAAACAACATCCACGCCTATCTGTTGCAATGCACGCGCGCGGTCCAGAAGGTCTCTCGTGATGCCTAGGGCTGCGCCTACGCGTAAACGCCCGTACTGATCTTTAACGGCATTTGGAAAACTGTACAACTGCAGTATATCGCGGTAAGTGATCAATCCAATCAGTTTACCTGCTTTGTTTACCACAGGCAGTTTTTCGATTTTATACTGCTGTAATATTTTTTCGGCTTTTTTAAGATCGGTCCCTTCAGGTGCGGTCACCAGTTTATCGCTGGTCATTACCTCATTCACCTTTCTGGTGTAATCTGTTTCGAAGCGGAGGTCGCGGTTTGTAAGGATACCAACCAGTTTTTGTTTAGAATCGGTAATGGGAATGCCACCGATCTTATTTTCTTTCATTAGTCGCAGCGCATCGCCGATGGTAGCATTTTCATGAAGCGTGATAGGATCCAGGATGAGGCCACTTTCACTCCTTTTGACTTTTCTTACCTGTTCTACCTGCTGTTCGATGGTCATATTCTTGTGAAGAATACCTAATCCGCCTTCCCGCGCCAGCGCGATGGCCAGGCTTGCTTCCGTAACGGTATCCATTGCGGCTGAGAGCATTGGAACGTTGAGGGGGATGAGCTGTGTGAGCTTTGTTGAAATATCAACATCCCGCGGTAAGACCTGTGAAAAATTGGGGCTGAGGAGAACGTCGTCGAAGGTCAATCCTTCACCAAAAAACTTACTTGATCGGGGAGATTTTGTCTTTGGGGCGTTAACGATTGTTGCCATGTGCAAAGATAGGCGGGTGGGGGTTTATGTCCAAAAGTTTTGGGTTTTGGGTTTTGAGTTTCTGGTTTCGGGTTTTGGGTTTTCCAAGGACGAGGAAACGTTTATGGGCTTGGTTTTCCAGGGGCGGGGAAACGTTAATGGGGTTTTGGGTTTTGGGTTTTGGGTTTTCCAGGGGCGGAGAAACGTTTATGGGGGTTGGAGGTTGGTGGGTGAGGGTTTCTGTGATTTTTGATAATCGGGTTTTGGAGGTAAGGAGATAATGCAAATTGGTATCAGGTCGGCAGATAGTTGATAGAGATAGTACTAACGCTCCGCATCACAGAAATGCGGATTATGCAAATTTAGATCAGATCGGGTGCGATTGTGATGCGGGCAATTATAACGTACTCGCGAAATAGTAATACAAATCAAAACACAATCAGGATTTCTGCTTAAAACATGAATTATACTCCACGACGCTTATCATAAAAAGTAGTCAAAACTCAGAACGAGACAGACATCAAAACGTAAACAAAACTCTGGACGAGACAGGCATCAAAATGTAAACAAAACTCTGGACGAGGTCGACTTTACAATGTAAAAAAAACTCTGGACGAGTTCGACCTTACAATGTAAACTAAACTCTGGAAGAGACAGGCCGCACATTTTTACAAA
>DASWTK010000054.1:0-114625 GCA_036402175.1 Chitinophagaceae bacterium
CCACGTCTCATTAATATTATTTATGAGCTCCATTTTATTTAAAATCGACAAGGGTGTAGGATTTATTACACTCAACCGGCCGGATAAACTCAATTCATTTAATCGCGAAATGGCATTACAGCTTCAGGCGACGCTGGATGAGTGTGCCAACGATGCGACTGTAAGAGCGGTTCTGATCACCGGAGCCGGCAAGGGATTCTGCGCCGGCCAGGATCTTGCGGAAGTGGCCGACAAACATGGACCCGGTTTTGATGTGATCCTATCCGAGCATTATAATCCGATCGTGATGCGCATAAGATCGCTTCAGAAGCCGGTGCTGGCAGCAGTGAACGGTGTTGCCGCGGGCGCGGGAGCCAACATCGCGCTTTGTTGCGACATTGTAATTGCCGCGCAATCTGCTTCCTTTATCCAGGCGTTTTCGAAAATAGGATTGATACCCGATAGCGGAGGAACGTTTACATTACCACGACTGATCGGCTGGCAAAGGGCATCTGCCCTGATGATGCTTGGTGAAAAAGTTCCGGCTACAGAAGCAGAGCGCATAGGAATGATCTACAAGGTGATCCCGGATGATGTCTTTACCGATGAAGCTTTGAAGCTTGCTTATGCACTCGCGCATATGCCTACCCGCGGATTGGCATTTACAAAAGAAGCGCTGCAGCTTTCTTTTCATAATACTTTTGAGAACCAGTTGCAGGACGAGGATATATTGCAGAACCGCGCTGCGCATACGCACGATTATAAAGAAGGCGTAGCAGCGTTTCTTGAAAAGCGTCAGCCTGTTTTTAAAGGAGAATAAATGCATGGAAAAATCTAAAGCCACACGGATCGTTGACCTCATGATGGAAAAGGATATGTTTTCGCAATGGCTGGGCATTGAGCGGTTGAATGAGGATGCGGGCAGCTGTAAATTGCAGATGAAGGTGAGGGAAGAAATGTGCAACGGATTTGGCATCGCACACGGCGGCATTACCTATTCACTTGCCGACAGCGCGCTGGCCTTTGCTTCCAACAGTCATGGCAGGCAGGCTGTTTCCATAGAAACTTCCATTTCACACATACAACCATTAAAAGCGGGCGATGTGATCATTGCAACGGCAGAAGAGAAAAGTCGAACCAACCGCATTGGCATTTATGAAGTGCGCATTGAAAGACCAGGCGGCGAAACCGTTGCGCTATTTAAAGGAACAGTATTCAGAAAGGAATCGGAGTGGAATGATTAACATCCAATCTTCATCTCAATACACCATTCATGTTTTATTCTTTCAAGGGCTTTATACCGGTAATTCACGAAACGTCTTTCGTTCATCCGCTTGCTGCAGTTACCGGTAATGTTACTATCGGCAGGAATGTCTATATCGGACCAGGCGCTGCAATCAGGGGCGATTGGGGCGAGATTATTATTGAGGATGGCTGTAATATCCAGGAAAGCTGTACCATTCACATGTTTCCGGGAGTAACAGTTGTATTGAAGGAGGGCGCGCACATTGGTCATGGAGCAATTGTGCACGGCGCCATCATTGGAAAAAACTGCCTGGTTGGAATGAACAGCGTTATCATGGACAACGTTGAGCTGGGCGATGAATGCATTGTAGGCGCGCTCTCATTCATAAAAGCCGATGAAAAAATTCCTGCCCGTAGCCTTGTCGCCGGTAATCCGGGAAAGATCATCAAACAGGTGAGTGATGAAATGATAACATGGAAGTCAGAAGGGACCAGGCTTTACCAATCGCTGGCGGGCGATATGCTGACTACCTGGATGGTTTGTGATCCGTTGACATCTCCCGATCCCAACAAGCCATCGCAGGAAACTTTGTACAGGACATGGAATGAAATAAAAGGAAAAAGCGCGAAGTAGATTGTAACGTGCGCGCTCACTGAAATCAATAACTGATCAACGATCGTCTTTCCACAACAAAGCGCCATGCTGGGCTGCCTGGTAAAAATCTGTACAGGTGCTGTCGCCATAACCGGTAATGCCACCCGAAGGGGCGCAAACGTAATTGCAATTTGCGTCAAATACTTTTACAAGCTGATCGCAACAGGCCGCGCTGAACAGGTACACGCGCCTTCCGCCATAATCCCAGGCATGCACCTGGATGGGCGGGTCGGTTTTTGGTAATTTTTTGATGGAATCGATCTTCAGTTGTATGCAGGGCGGAATGGGAATCTCTTCTTTTTTGGTGCAATAAGCAGCAACCAGCGAAATAATGAAAACTGTCAGGATTATGAATCGCATAGAAATTTAAATAGTTTACAGTCACCGGTAAGCAAACGCGGTAAAGCTAACAAACATTGCACTTCTTACAGCCATCCGCCTCACTTTATTACTCTTGGCTTTTAGTTCAGTACTTTCGCAGTTAACTGAATTAGTAATTGTGTCGGAAAAAAACTTTATAGATTATATACGCATTTTCTGCCGGAGCGGGCATGGTGGCGCGGGCAGCAAGCATTTTATGCGCACAAAATTCAACCCAACCGCGGGTCCCGATGGAGGCGATGGAGGACGTGGCGGCCACATCATTCTGCGGGGTAATAAAAATCTGTGGACATTGCTTCACCTGAGGTATTACAAAAATGTACTGGCCGAGAATGGAGAAGGAGGAAGCGGCAACAATTGCACTGGCAGAAGCGGAAAGGATGTTTACATCGATGTTCCCCTGGGGACCATTGCGCGTGACGAGGAAACCGGCAAACAGGAAGCCGAGATAATGGAAGATGGCCAGGAAGTGATCTGGATAAAAGGAGGAAGAGGCGGACTTGGAAATGCGAGCTTCGCTACGGCTACTAACCAGGCCCCGGAATACGCTCAACCAGGCGAAGCTGGCCTTGAGGGCTGGAAAACCCTCGAGCTGAAAGTGCTTGCCGATGTGGGATTGGTTGGATTTCCAAATGCCGGTAAATCGACCCTGTTGTCGGTGATCACAGCCGCCCGTCCCAAGATCGCCGATTATGCATTCACAACGCTCACCCCCCAGTTGGGAATGGTTGAATACCGCGACGGCAAATCATTCTGCATTGCCGATCTGCCCGGGATTATAGAAGGCGCCGCCGAGGGCAAAGGACTGGGGCATCGCTTTCTAAGGCACATTGAACGCAATTCAATTTTGCTGTTGCTTATCCCGGCCGACAGCGCGGACCATAAAAAAGAATTTGAAATTTTATTGAAGGAACTGGAAGAGTATAACGCGGAGCTGATGCACAAGCAGATCATCATTGCCGTAAGTAAAAGCGATATGCTTGACGATGAGCTCAGGGCGGCAATTTCAAGGGAGTTACCGGCCGATGTTCCGCATGTTTTTATTTCATCGCTTACTAAAGAGGGCCTGACGCAGCTGAAAGACCTGTTATGGAAAGTGCTGAATGAATAGTACTTTTCTATAGTAAAACAATATCTATGAAATTTTTGGGAATCCTCCTCACCAGGCTTACCCTTCTGCTAAAGGTTGCCTGGCTGTTGATGCCTGCGATCGTGTTCCTGTTCCTCACCTACCTCTGTTTGTGGAGCCTCGATCAGGGAGAGGACGTTTTGGTTTCCACTCTTGAAAAACTACCTGTTGATAAAATCGGGTGGGTTGTACTGGTGGCTTTGCTTTTCTGGGTACTGGTAACCTGGTATTCCAGCCGGGTGCTCGTGTATCGCAAATCATCTTTGCACGAAGGTTCGAAAACCTTTGCCTTTCACGCGCCACGATTGTTCGGTTTCCTGGGATTCAGCATGGTGTGGATCGCTATAACAAGATTAAAAGTTCCTGAAACAAACGCGCTTCCCACTTTAGGCAATGCAAACAAAGCCTGGATTTTACTGGTGGTTTCGGCAGTTGCATATGTTGTGCTTTATTATTTTTTCAAGTGGATCAGGGATCATGCATTATTACCGGGACTGCATAAAAAACTTCACAGGGATATCCCGGCCGACAAAGACTTATCACTTTCCACAAAAGCCGAAAAAAAAGAGCAACGGCTTTTTGCTGCTATTTATATCGGATTGGCTATCGCGGTAGTGCTGCTGCTGATCCTGAATTACGTGTATTCGCGACCGGTAGTACTGTTCTGGTCCATCATCATCCTTCAACTTCTGTTTCTTTTCCTTGTGGTCATCCGGAGGGGGCGACTGCCATTTGGAAATTTTCCGCTTGATATTAACAAGGAAGCCTGGATGGAACAATGGAAACAGCACAAACATAAATGGGAACCTGCCTGGCTTGGGAAAGTTTTATACCATACCAATGTTTCGTTACGGGAGCGTATATTCTTTTATGTATTCAATGCCTTCTCATTAATTGCATTGTTTTTTTATTTCAAGGCCATCGTAGACCTGGGTTATGCAAACTCAATCGGAACGCTTTCACTTGTATTGCTGGCGTTTGGGGTACTTGTTGGCTTTTTCGCCCTGCTTTCCATTTTATCGGTGATCTGGAAGATCAATCTTCATTTTGTACTGCTTGTTGCGGTACTGATAATGTCAAAAACCCGTGAGCCGCATTATACAAGGATAACAGAAGCCAAAACATCCAACTTCCATCACGCAACCGAAAGACCTGACCTGCGCAATTATTTCTCGCGATGGGTGAGAGAGAGAAAAGACAAGATCTCGCAATCGCGTGAATACCCTGTCTTTTTTGTATTGTCCGATGGTGGCGCTTCGCGGTCAGGTTATTGGGTGGCAGCGGCATTAGGGCGGTTGCAGGATGTGTCGAAAGGAAAGTTTTCCGATCACCTGTTCTGCCTTTCTGGTGCATCGGGAGGAGTAGTTGGCCAGGGTTCATTCTTTGCACTTCTAAACATGAAAGATGAAATGCAGGGAAGAAGTTATGAAAAGGCCGCCAAGGATTATTTGCGCAACGACTTCCTTTCATTTACGCTGGCAAGAATGCTTGGCCCCGATTTCTTCAGGCCATTAATACCGATCATCAACCTCGAAAATGTAAAGGACCGGGCCGGGGCGCTGGAGACCGCACTCGAAAGCGGTGTGCCGGATTCTGTACTACTCAAGAATAAATTGAGTTTGCCATTTTCGGTCTTCGTTCCGGGAAGAGGTGATAGTTTGATGCTTCCTGTTTTTTGTATCAACACCACAAGAATGCAGGATGGCAGGCCGGGCGTTGTCAGCAACATCAATATCCATAACCTGGCAGAGCGCGATTCGGCTTTCGGTCCCAGGCTTGATGTGATGGATTTTATAGAACCGGGGAAAGACCTTCGATTGAGCACGGCGCTTATTCTTGGATCGAGGTTCCCTTATATCAGTCCGGCGGGAAGAATAGACGAGAAGCTCAGGAGGCGAAACGCAGGCAATGAACGTAAGGACACCTTGCGGTCGCATTATTTTGTTGATGGAGGATATTTTGATAATTCGGGCGCGGGCATCGTACACGAGATGCTGCTGGAGCTTGAAGAACTAAGAAAGGCGCTGGTGGAAGACAGCAGCGGCAACCACCAGTATCTTCAGAAAATAAAATTCTATGTTATTCATATAACGAACGGGCCAATAGGAAATCCATCGGTGCAGGAAGTGAATTTTCTGAATAATGACCTTTTTGCGCCATTGCTTACGTTAATCGGCGCTTATGGAACGCAGACTACGGTGAATGACTGGCGGTTGAGGAAACATCTTCAGTTGCTTTACCGGACCAGGACCGATACCCAGTATTACAAGCGGATCGATCTTTATAAAGGAGTAAAGCCCGACAGCCTTACTTTCCCCATGAATTGGACAATTTCTAATTATTACCGTAAAAAGATGGATACACTGCTTGATAAAAGCAGACAGGTTGCATCGCTGGGAGCCTGGATGAGTGATTCGCTCAGGTAAGTTTAACAGCAGTTCCGCTGGCGCTTACCATCAGCATACTGCCATTGGCGCCAACTGTTTCATAGTCCAGATCAATCCCTACAATCGCATTTGCTCCGAGTCCCTGCGCCTTTTGGATCAGCTCATTCATCGCATACTGCTTTGCTTCTTCCAGTACTTTTTCATAAGTCCCGCTTCGGCCTCCGAAGAAATCCCGAAGTCCGCCGAGGATGTCTTTAAAAAAATTGGCGCCGATTATAGTTTGCGAAGTAACAACACCCAGGTATTGGGTGATATGCCGGCCCTCAATATTTGGAGTTGTAGTAACTATCATAAAATTCGCTTTAGTATATTAATATGCCCTTCCAATGGTATCGCAAACAGCTTTCAGTAATGATGTTGCATCATGAGTATCGTGCCATTTCTCCCACATCATCACTCCATTGGCTGTATTTTTCGCAAGCATTGCCTTTTTCTTCGTGGTAGGCTGCCCGTTATAATAAATGGTATAAGGCGACGGATATCCTGACGATGTTACGATGGCTGAATCTGAAAGCGCACTTCCTCCCAGGCTGAGGATCTGGCCGTAACTCAGCACAGTATTGGTTTGAGTAATGCCGGACGGTCTGCCATATGCCGGAATGCCCAATACCGCTTTTTGCTTTGGCATGCCTCGTGTGCCGATCCAGTAACTGAGGCAGGTTTGAGCCAACGTCAGATCTGAATGATGGCGATAAGGAGTGGTGGTGCTGAAATCGTCGTATGCCATTATATTGAACCAGTCAACGTAATTAAAAAGCTCTGTTTTGATCGCATCCCTTATGGCGCCCGCGTATTTGCCCGCGGTGATGGCGGCAGTGAGGTAATATTTACCATCACGGTGGCAGGAATCGCTCAGTTCTTTCATCAATTCAGTAAAAGTGACATCTGTACCATCGGAGGTTCTTGGGAATTCCCAATCCATATCCACCCCATGTAACTGATGACCGCGCACAACGTTCATTACATCCCTGATAAAGCTGTTTCGCTTCCCGGCAGTAGCTGCCATGTTCGTCCAGTCGGCATGACTTCCGTTAATGCTCAAAAATATTTTCGCATTGTTGTTCTTGGCTTTTGCGATCACTGCGCTGAATGTTGAAGGGCTGTTGATAACAACAGACCCGGTCGAAGTAACCGCTCCAAAGGCGTAATTCACTACATTGGTCATTTTAAATTTTACATCGGGCACCGTTGCGGGATCGCGGTAATAAGGGAAATATCCAACTACCTTGAACCCAAAATCGGGCGGAGGCGTTATAACCACGGGTGGCACTGTTGGAGGAGGAGTTGGGTTTTCTTTCGTTTTTTTACAGGCAATGAACACAAGGGCGGCGGAAAAAGTGAACAGGATCTGCAGATAGTTTTTTTTCATGTAGCTGGTTTGGAACCGTTAAGATAATTTTTTGTTTTTAATAGGACAAAAACCTGCAACCATGCCTCCTGGAATAGCTACTAATTGGTAATGCGAGCCGGATGATCCACATCAGATGAATTAATCAATAAATCCATTACGTTTGTCAATATAAAATTCAGCTTTATGAGAAGACTTCTTGTTCTCCTGATCTTATGTTTCAGCATGCTTCGTTCGGTTGCCGATGAAGGCATGTGGCTTCCTTTGCTGCTTGGTCAACAGGTATATAATGACATGGTGAAAAAGGGCCTCAAGCTTTCAAAAGAACAGTTATACAGTATGAATAAGGCTTCGGTGAAGGATGCCATAATAATATTCAGCGGTTTTTGCACAGGCGAGATTGTAAGCAATGAGGGACTGATCTTCACAAATCATCATTGTGGTTATGATGCCATTGCCGCTGCCAGTTCGGTCGAGAGGAATTATCTCAAAAACGGATTCTGGGCGAAAAGCAAACAGGAGGAAATCCCATCCCAGGGACTTTATGCTGAGTTTCTATTGCGTATTGAAGATGTGACAAAGGAAGTGGAGCAGGCGGCACAGGGATTGGCAGGTACGGAAAGAACGGCAAAGGTACAAGAGGCCATAACTGCGATCAACAAGCGATATAGCGACGCCGAAAAATCAATCAGCGCCAGGGTGAGTTCATTGTTCAGGGGAAACCAGTTCCTGGTGTTTGTTTACCAGCGGTTCAATGATGTACGACTGGTAGGGGCTCCTCCTGAAAGCATCGGCAAGTATGGTGGCGACACAGACAACTGGGAATGGCCACGACATACCGGTGATTTTTCGGTATTCAGGGTTTATGCGGGCAAAGCTGGCCAGCCGGCAGACTATTCCACAGAAAATATCCCCTTGAAACCAAAACATTTTCTTCCCGTTTCTCTAAAGGGTGTGAAGGAAGGAGATTTCGCTATGATGTGGGGTTATCCGGGCAGCACCAACAGGTATGAAACTTCAATGGGGATAAAACAGAAAATTGAAATTGATAATCCTACGTTGGTGAAGTTGCGCGACATGCGTTTAAAATATATGTTCGAGGAAATGAAAAAGGATCCCGCTATAAAACTTCAGCTTGCGGGTGATTATGCAAACATTGCCAATTATTGGAAGTTTTATGATGGCGAGAGCAAGCAATTGGTGAAGTACGATGTGTACGCGCAGAAGAAGAAACAGGAAGACGCATATGCGAGCTGGGCGAAAGGCAAACCGGAATTTGAAAATGTATTTGCGGAATGGCCAAAGATATACGACGCATGGCGCCCTTACAGCAAACACCGTGTATTTATAAATGAAGGCATAATGGGCTCACCGCTTCTGGCGTTCGCATCCACATTGATGCAGGTGGAGAACGCAATTGTAAAGCAGGGAAGTTCCGCTGACATCAGTAAGGCGGTATCAGCGGCCGACAAAGCACGG
This sequence comes from Chitinophagaceae bacterium, assembly GCA_036402175.1. GTDB lineage: Bacteria > Bacteroidota > Bacteroidia > Chitinophagales > Chitinophagaceae > DASPKM01. The sequence continues at coordinate 8,664 of DASWTK010000054.1, forward strand.
ACCGAATTTATTAAAAATGAGAACCAGGCGTCGGACCGGAATATAATGGCCGCTGCTCTTGAAATGTATTACAATGAGGTTGAAAAAAGCCAGCATCCGATTGGGTATTTCGAAGCTGTGAAAGGATCATATGGCGATCTGAAGGACCCGAATACTTTTAAAAAATACGCGGCAGCGGTTTTTGCCAATACAATGATCCTGGATGAAGAAAAATGGAAATCATTTGTAAAGAATCCCACGGCCAATGTACTGCAGGAAGATCCTGCTTTTGCCGCGGCAACGGCTTTTGTAAAGAACTGGCAAAGCAAATACCTGCAGTATTTCCAGACGTACACATCAAAAAATAACGAGTTTGCCAGACTATACCTGAAAGGGATTATGCAGAAAGACACGGTAAGGGCTAAGCTGATGTATCCGGACGCCACTTTTACCATGCGCGTTACTTACGGGCAGGTCAAAGCCTATAAGCCCAGGGATGCTGTGACGTACGATTATGTAACTACCATGAAAGGTGTACTTGATAAATATAAACCCGGCGATTATGAGTTTGATCTGCCGCAGCAGTTGGTTGAACTTGCCCGGAAGAAAGATTTTGGTCAATATATTGACAAGCAGCGCAACGACCTGGTAGTTGGCTTCATTACAACAAACGATATCACCGGAGGAAATTCAGGCTCTCCGGTTATCAATGGGAACGGCGAACTGATTGGGTTGGTATTTGATGGAAACTATGAAGCGCTGAGTCATAAAATTGCATACGATAAAGACCTCAACCGTTCGATCTGTGTTGATGTTCGTTACGTGCTTTGGTGTATCGACAAATTAGGCAACGCACAGAATATTATCAGGGAACTAAAACTTGTAAAATAACAGAAGGCATCTCTTTATCACAATTAACTGAAGCGAGGGCTAGTTGCCAGATTATTTACGCTACCTAATTACAGTTTGATCTATGTCTTTTGTGAATTGATCTTACCCCGAAGCGCCATTTTACAACTAACCACGTTATAAAAAAAGAGCGGACACCGTCCGCTCTCTTTTTATAAAAATCCGTGTAATCCACCAAATCCCTCCAAAATCCGTGATCTACTTCAATCACTTATTTATTCATCGAAGGATTACCAATTGCCTTATAATAAGTATCTGCCTTAGGACTGATAATAATCTGGAAATCCTTATTCGCAGGTGTTGTACCTGTTGATGTCTGATTATTTACAAGAATCCTAGATTTTGCCACACCTTCATCAACCAGTTTCTTAGCAATCGCGCTGCTTCTTGCCATATTCAATGACCATGTTGCAGAAGCGGAAGTTGTTGATTTCTTCGATGGGCTGCTGCTGTAAGTCCTTGACTTGCTTTCTGATTTACGTGCAGTAGATTTAGCAGCATAAGACTTTGTAGCCGACTTCTTAGCGTAAGTACCACTTGTTTTTGTTTTTGTGGTAGCTGTTTTTACCTTAACATCTCCATCAGCATCTGCCTTGATCTTGGTCTTATCATCTTTATACTTAACATCTCCATCATCATCAGTTTTCATCTTTGCGTCATCTTTCTGAGCTGGAGGATTAGTAGTTTGATCGTTGGCCATAGTAACATCTGATGTTGGAGTTGAACCGGAAGCCATGTCGGTATAATATCCCGGTGTGCTGGCGATATCAATTTCAACATTCGGGTTTTCTTTTACAACCTGCGCCAACTGAGCAAGAATGTCTGCTCCTTTAGTGCTGAGCCTGGAACTTCCACTTGTGAACAGGGTCTTTTCAGTAAGGTTAACTGTGATCCTGCCATTCGCAGTAGTGATGTTCTCAGATCCGATAAGGTCATCCAGCTGAGAATGCAATTGCTGATGAACCTGCTCGGTAGTTTTCATGCCCTCATCATAGAAAGCCTGGAAACTATTCCATCTTGTTTGTTGACCGGAAACCCATGTATTGGTGCTGTCAAGACGGGTTTTAAGTGTAGTTCTTTCAGATTCCAGCGTAGCAATATTCTGTTGCATTGTAGTGCCGGTCTCTTTAAGCTGTGCATTTTCAGTTTGAAGTTGCGTGATCGTGTTTTGTGCCTCGGTGTATTTTTTCTTGGCTACGCAGGAAGTCATCAGGACTACCACGGCCAATCCGTACACAGTTTTAAGTGATAAATACTTTTTCATACAATAACTTTTTTTAACGTGAAGGAATCTCTCACTTGCATTACTGAAAATCTGTGCCAAAAAGTTAAAAATGCACGAATAAGGCATTTTAATTTTTTTGCACATTGCAAAAAATGTATTTGCCTGATAGTTGAGTCTGGTAAATGGCGGGCTTATCCGATGAACCTCCTGATATGATATGCAATCAGCGAAGAGTCTGCTTGTTCAACCGGATGAGAAGTGCCCGGCAAAATTGCAAGTTGCGCATCTGGAAGTGTTTGATAAACGCTGACAGTTTCATTCAGTGATACCATTTTATCACGATCTCCCAGCATTATTAATGAAGGTGATTGAATGTTGGCAAAATCTTCTGCAGACAATGGATTTGTTTGACCCATTTCAGTCAGCATCGCTGCTGTTTTATTTAATAAGTTCTTCCATCTTTCATTTCCGTGCCGTTCACTGAGCTGTCGCGCGAATGCGGGCACTTTTTGTTCGATTAAATTTGGTTGAAGCATCTTACTTTCTTTGGATGCTGTTGCTTCATCCCAATGAAACTTTGTACCCAGTGTTATTATTTTTCCCGAGTGACCGGAATGCCTTGCCATATACATTGCCACATATCCACCCATACTGTAACCGAAAATGTTGATGGCCTGCTTCAGCTGAAGGCCATTTATAAAAGAACTGACCTGTTCAGCAAAACCCTCAATCGAAAAAGATTTATCAACCTCAGGATCTTTTCCGTGACCATAAAAGTCCATTGTATAAACAGTCATATCCTTAGACAGCTGTTTTTTCAGATCATCAAACTGACCTGCCGATCCGGTTGCTCCATGTAATAATAAAACTGGATTCATAAAATGAAGATAGTGTGTCAGATAATAATGATGGTGTAGTCTGGGAATAAATTTACACATGAGTCAACATCTGATTCATATACAAGGCGGGGTCTGGTTTTTGTTGTTAGTACATTTAGCCCGCAATTAAAATATTCAGGTCGGCAGACCGTCAGTGAGGAACCATCCTTTCGGGATGGTTTTTTTTATTATGATGTGGCAAGGAGTTTGGGTTTGTTTCCAGAAGATTCATTAACCAGCAAAACATTCAAATATGAAACAGGTTTTAGCAGCTTTAGCGATCTTATTCGGTTTGGGGTTAACGGCATGTAATAATAATGGAGGAAGTACAACCACCGGAGACACTACCACCAGTATGGGCTCTGATACTTCACAAGCCATTTATGGAACAGCTAACCCAACAGACTCAGCCTTGTTTCCGTTAGATACTGTCAGAAAAACAATGGATACTTCAAACAGGAAGATCGATACTGCACGGAAGAGGATTGATACGACCCGTAATTAGCATCAAATATTTCAGTTGCTGATTGGCATAGTTTTGACTTAAAATTTCCGGGAGGGAAAATTTTATGAAAAATAGATGCCTGACCTGTCTGTTGGTTTTATTCATTTGGGCCTGTAATGCAAATACAGCGACAGATACAGCAACTTCTGTCAGGGATTCCGTTGGAACTATACCGGATACCATCAACCGGGATAATGGCAATTTTTCTTCATCACCCGGCGATACAACGTTATTTGGATTTTACCAGGGCGTTTTGCCTTGCAGGGATTGTCAGGGCATCCGGCATACGCTTTTGCTGAAAGATTCCGGTCAGTTCAAGCTGGAAGAATTTATACTGGGAAGAAATACTTTTCCGGGAAAATTCACCGGGAGATGGACGAAGCAGGGCGACAGTTTGCATTTGATATCGAACAATGAAAACATAGCAACTTATTATATTCAGGGAGATACCTTAAGAGTGAAATTCAGAAAAGGAGAACTGATAGCAGATTCCGTTGCAAAGAATTACTGGATTGCCAGGCAGCCCGACGCGTCGATGAATAAGGTGTGGAGGCAAAAAATGCGCGAAGGAATCGATCTTTACGCCATTGGTAACGAACCATTCTGGAACCTGGAGATCGACAATGAAAAATCCATAGCGTTCAGAATTGCCGAATTGAAAAAGCCAATAACCTTTACCATAACCCAGCCTCATATCAATAAAGACAGCACCCATTATATGGCAGGTTCCGGAACTGATAAGCTGGAAGTGACTGTTTATAATGAGTTTTGCAACGATGGCATGAGCGATAATTACTATGAGTATCGCGTTCATGTTCGTTATAAAGGTGAGACTTATAAAGGCTGTGGCGTGAACTTCAGAAAATAATTAGTTCATTCAATACAGAATTTTCTGTTGTTCACAGCCTGAATGATGACCATCCTGGCCTATACCAGGGCTCAACCTTGCAGATGACCCTGAGACGGGCTAATTAATCTATACGATTATTTTTTCTCTGCCTCTTTAACCAGCAAATAGCGGGTCATAAAAATTCCTGAACCATTTTGTCCCGGGCTTAATGTCATTGGGATGGTAGCATGAAGTTTCCAGCCTGAATCTGTATATGATTTTAAGGTTTGGAGAATGCCGCTTTCGTTTAATTTGATGTTCTTGAAATTTATTCCGGTCATGCTGAAAAGATTTTCAAGATCCTTTTCTTCCTGGGAACCGTCCTCTTTTGTTATGATCATCTTAGAACGACCTAAGCCACCACCAACAACAGATTCGATGGTTGTAATGTGCATGAATTTCGATTCGGTTGGTGGTTGTTGGGCAAATGCGCCGGTAGAAAGACAAACGATGATCGCAATTGCGGGTAATAATTTTTTCATGATGTGTTTGATTTAGGTTTCGCAAGATAACCTAAAACCTGCCGGCAAGTGTGACAGTATTCTTAAAATTCGCGGTATTGCCCTGCAGATCATACAGCCCGGTAAAAATTATATAAATACCCGCCGGTAATTTATAACCCCTTGAATCAAGTCCATCCCAACGAACCATTCCTTTTTCAGATAAGGTTATATTCCTGCAAAGATTTCTTACAGCCACCCCTTTAATATCAAAAATGGTGATGGACGCAACAGTATTCGGGACACTCAGGTGATAATTTATAAAACAAAAATCATCCAGGCCGTCATTATCCGGTGAAAATACTTTTGGGATGACCTCAATCTTTCCCGAAGTAGTTTGAGCTTTTCTGTACTGGGAGTTGACATATGTCGGCGTTCCATAACCCGCATCTGTGGACGCAGATGTCCAGTTGTTTTTATCCTGTGTGCGGCCTGAGGGATCGATCCGTTCAAGCGCCACACCTTCCCGTTTGCTTATCAAAGCGAAATGCCATTTTTCATCATAGGCCAATTCATCTACCGTTAAACCATGATTGTTCATGAGTACAACTGTTCCTTTGTCGTCGGGCAATGACGGCAATTTTCCTGAAATAATTTGTGGCGGGTTTTTTACAAAGTATTGCGATTGCACAATAACGCCGTCTGCTGTAAACAGCAAATGATCAGAGGGAAAAAAATAGAAGGGAATTTCGCTTAGCCGGTTTAGGTCGCCAATCATGCCTGTGGTATTTCTGTTTGCAACATAAAGCGCAGCGGCATCAAATACTTTATTGCTCCTGTTGAAAAGTTCAATGTAATCTGTTCCTGGTGCAAGCGGATTAAAAAGAACTTCGTTAATTATAATTTCATTGGACGCTGATTCAGATGCTAATCCCGCTTTGGCCGTGTTGCTGAACCCGATACTGTTTCCCGCGCAATCGGTGGCCCCGGTTACCGTCAGCGTATAAACAGAATCTCTCGAAAGTACAAAGGCCAGTTTCAGATTTACCTGGTTGAATAACGGACCGGTGAGTGAAGCCTGCACAGGATAGATATTATTGTCGATTTTGTATGCACTGGTATTTGTGGCACTGATGCTATCCAATGGTTCATCAAATAATAAAACGATTGTGACGCTGTCCGCAGCGTACGTGCGGATTAACGAGGGAGGTATTGTATCCCGGTTGATTGCTTCCGCCGAATTCTTTTTGCCGGGCGTTCCACCGGATTGATCCCTGCTGGCTATCCAGTTATCTTTTCCGCCGCATGGATTATGAACATCTATCATTTCCAGCGACCATCCACCTTCGCTTTTTACGGCATTGCGGAACCAGCCTGTTTCGTAGGAAACAGCATGGATGATACTTCCGTCAGGAGCTATCAGCCAGATCATGTCGCCATCATTATTAAGCGAAGGAAAACCTGTTATGCCTACCGCAGTTGAAATGAGTGTAAACGCGGCAAGAGCAGCCGAAGGGCAGATGACTACACAACTATCTGGCTGAAGAAGGAAATTGACTGAAACAGTTCCCACACTGCTGCCATCGGTGATCTTCCAATTGCGCAGATTGATGATATCGGATGAATTATTTCTGAGTTCAATAAATTCAGATGAGGGCAGCCCTTGTGACGGACTCGGATCCGGCAGCAACTCATGGATCACAACATCGAACCGTTTAGCTGTCTGGCTGAATACAAAGCCATTACAAAAGAGGAGAAGGAGCAAAAGAAATATATTCATGGGTGTTGACTTCTAAAGCAAAACACCTTCTTTCCTTTAAACTCCGGATGGGTTAAAAAACATTTTATTTGGATAAAATTCCCATTGCCATTATTTTTGAGCCACGATGTACAATTTTACGAAACAGACAAAACGCATGAAACATTCCAATCCGGAAGGTTAGCAATCGTTTTGTTTGTAACAGAATACTTGAAGGCCTTCCAGAGATGGAGGGCTTTTTTTATTAATCACAAATTCATAAATCAGTAAAATGAAAGTAGCAGTAGTAGGCGCAACAGGACTTGTAGGCAGCAAAATGCTGCAGGTACTTGCCGAAAGGAATTTCCCTTTGACAGAATTGATTCCCGTAGCATCTGAAAGGTCGGTTGGAAAGAGTGTGGAGTTTAAAGGGAAACAATATAAGGTGGTGAGCATGGAAGACGCCATTGCTGCTAAACCTGCGCTTGCATTGTTCTCAGCTGGCGGAAGTACATCACTGGAGTGGGCCCCGAAATTCGCAGCAGCGGGAATTACAGTGGTAGATAATTCATCTGCATGGAGAATGGATCCTTCAAAGAAACTGGTGGTTCCCGAGATCAATGCCGATGCGCTCACCAAAGATGACAAGATCATTGCCAATCCCAACTGCTCCACTATTCAGATGGTGGTGGCGCTGAACCCTCTTCACAAGAAATACAGGATCAAAAGGATTGTAGTGAGCACATATCAAAGCGTTACCGGAACCGGGAAAAAGGCGGTTGATCAGCTGATGGGGGAACGTGACCGCGCTGTAAAAGGATCGAACGGGCAATATGAAATGGCTTATAAATACCCGATTGATCTGAATGCTATTCCTCAGATTGATGTTTTCCTGGACAATGGCTATACAAAAGAAGAAATGAAGATGGTGAATGAAACCAGGAAGATCATGAGAGATGATTCAATCCGTATAACGTCCACAACCGTCCGGATCCCGGTGATGGGCGGACATAGCGAAGCTGTGAATGTTGAATTTGAAAATGATTTCGATCTGGCAGCGGTAAAGGAGTTGTTGTCTGCTTCGGAAGGAGTAGTAGTTACCGACGAGCCGGCCAGTCAGCGTTATCCAATGCCAATGGATGCACATGAAAAGGATGAAGTATTTGTAGGAAGGATAAGGCGCGATGAATCGCAGCCCAATACATTGAACTTATGGATCGTGAGCGATAATCTTCGCAAGGGGGCAGCTACCAATGCAGTGCAGATAGCAGAATACCTGAACAATAAGGGATTGCTTTAGGGGATCATTCTTCTACTGCCCTGTTCAGAAATTTGACAAAGGGCTGCATCAGCTTGAATGCTTCTACTGTTTCTTTCACCAGGTCTTTGGAGGTGAGGGTCGCGTCACTCAGGTTATGCAATACGAGCCAGCTTTTGAATTTCAGGTATTCCGCGGCAGGATTGTCTTTTTCAAACCCCTGGGGCACTTTTGACAGCTGAACATCTTCGCCGGTGTACAGTCCGCCATAATATGCTTTCAACTTTTTTGCCGTAAGGATCTTTTTGAATTCATCGTACGAATAATCTATTTCCTGCCTTACGCGTTTTATGACCGCCGATTCCGGCATCCAGAGTCCGCCTCCGAGGAAGCTGTTGCCGGGTTCGCAATGGAAGTAATATCCGGCAAGGCCCGACTTCTTTCCACCTTTATCCATGCTTGCGCCGAAATTTGTCTTGTAAGGTGATTTGTCCTTCGAGAACCTCACATCCCTGTTGATGCGGAAGGTGCATTTTTTAGCGGTCAGGTCTTTCAGGTCAGGGTCATTCCTGCTGTGTTTATCCAGTACTAATTGAATGAATTGCTCGAAATCGCTCCTGGCTGTTTCATATTGTGAACGATGTGCATCGAACCAGGGCTTGTTGTTATTTTTTTTAAGGTCCCTGAGGAACTTCAGGGTTGATGATTGAAGCATAACAAATGAGAATTACCTGATCCTTGCCCAGTTCTCGCCGCTTTTAATGCGGTACATGGTCATTTCACTGACTCCGTATTTTTCGGCCAGCTGCTTGATGGTTGCTGTGCGGTTTTTGTCGTTCAGCGTTTTTTTGATCGCCTTAACCTGGTTTGCGTTCAGCTTCAATCCAACAGTCCGGTTAGCCTGTACTTTTTTATAAGCTACTTTGGCGGGGCTGTTCTGCTGATGATCGATCATTTCCTCCAGTGTTGCCCACTTTAAGTTCTTAACCGAATTATCAAGCTTCTGATGATTTACGTGAATCACGTATTTGTGCCTGGGAGTGCTCTTTTTCAGGAAGAGGCGCGCAATTTCACGGTGAATATACAGGGTGCCATTGTTTCCTGGCCTGTGCAGGTTGAGCGTCTTATACCCGGTTGTAAGAGAACCTTCCAGCAGCTTTCCATCCTTGAAAATATCGTCGGTATAGCTTGCTATACGACCATGGGATGACAACGCATATTTTTTCCTGAGATGCTTCCATCCGGAAAACTGTAATGGTTTCCATTCTTCGCCCGGAAACTTCTTTATCATCGCTGCTACGTTTTAGATTATGAAATTACACTTATTCCTCACGGTTACCAGCACCCCACGAATATCAGGGAGTTGCCAATTGTAGAAATTCTTCTTCACTTATTATCCTGATAGTGGGAATCTTCTTAGCCTTTTCCAGTTTTGATCCGGCATCTTCGCCAACTACAAGATAATTCAGTTTGCTGCTAACCCCGGTTAAAATCGTTCCTCCCTGCTGCTCTACCATAGCCTCTGCTTCACTTCTTTTCAGTTTAGACAGGGTGCCGGTGAATAAAAACGTTTGTCCCCCAAGGTTATCCGCTGTTGCCGATTTACGCGATCGCTGACTTGTCAGTGTCAGCCCGAGCTGTTCCAGCTCTTTCAGCAATTTCAGGTTATCGTCGTTATGAAAGAACTGATACAGACTACCTGCAACTTTAGGACCCACGTCCTCGAGTTTCTGCAAATCATCAACAGAATAATCTTTGAAATCGGGCAAATAATGTACCGAATTGGCAAGTGTTTTAGCCATTGTTTCGCCAACATACCTGATTCCGAGTGCAAAGATAACCCGGTGCAATGGTTGTTTCTTTGAAGCCTCAATAGCAGCTTGAAGGTTGGTCATGCTCTTTTGCCCGAAACCTTCCAGTTCCTGAATCTTATCAAACGGCAATCTATAGATGCCGGGAATGTCTTTGAGGAATCCAAGCTCAAAAAATTTCTGAATATTTGCGGCTCCCAAACCGCGTATATCCATGGCATCCTTGCTGGTGAAGTGAATCAAACGTTCCAGTACCTGGGCCTTGCAGCTGATATTCACACATCGCCACGCTGCTTCATCCTCTGATTTGATCAGCTTATGACCGCAGGCGGGGCATTCTTTCGGGAACTTTATCTCTTTTTCAATTCCCGTTCTCAATTCGGGCAATGACCGCACGATATAGGGAATTACGTCGCCGGCGCGCTCTGCAAGAACGGTGTCGCCAATACGCAGATCTTTTTCACGGATCACTTCTTCGTTAAAAAGAGAAATGGACGTGACCGTTACTCCTCCGATCGGTGTGGGATCTATTTTGGCTACGGGTGTTATCGATCCGGTCCGGCCAACCTGGAATTCCACTGCACGTAGTTTGCTGGTCGCCTGCCTTGCTTTGAATTTAAATGCCATAGCCCAACGGGGATGATGGGTGGTCATGCCCATTTTATCCTGCAGTTCCAGGTTGTTTACTTTAATCACCATCCCGTCAATTTCATAAGGCAGGTCATCTCTTTGCTTTTCAAACCCGGTGCAGTATTCAATTACTCCTTCAATGCCTTTGACGACTTTTTTTTCTTCATTCGGACAACGGAAACCCAGTTCCCATAATAGTTGCAGGCTTCCTGAATGGGTTTCGAGCAATGAGGTTTTTTTTGTTCCCTTTCCGTTAGTATGAACATAACTGATATGATAAAGGAATGCTTCCAGTCCGCGCCTGGCCGCCTCTCTCGGGTCTTTGATCCTTAAAGTACCCGATGCCGCATTGCGCGGATTTGCAAGAGGGGGCAGGTTCTGCTCGGCAAGCCGGTCGTTGTATTTTTTAAAATTCTTCTTGCTCATCATCACCTCACCTCTTATTTCAATCTGCTGGATCCCATAGTCAGAAAAAGGGGCCGATAATGGAATTGAATATATCTGTTTGACGTTTACTGTTACATCTTCGCCGGTAACCCCATCTCCGCGGGTAACAGCTCGAACCAGCATGTCGTCCTCATAGGTCACAGATATGCTGGCTCCGTCGAACTTTGGTTCGATACAATATTCTACTGTTTTAAGTCCGGTGAGGTCACGTGCTTTGCGGTCCCAGTCGATAAGGTCTTCGGAATTATATGAATTCTCCAGGCTCAGCATGGGAACCAGGTGTTGGGCCGTAGCAAATTCACGGGTGATAGACGTAGCGATTCGTTGAGTTGGTGAACCGGGGGTAATAAGCGACGGATTTTCCGATTCAATTTTTTCCAGCGCTTTGAACAGCTGGTCGAATTCATAGTCGCTGATCAGGGGATCGCTTTGTACGTAATAACGGAACTCATGAAACCGCAATACTTCGCGTAGAAGGGAGATGTCCTTTTTGTCGATGTCAGGAAGCGCGGCGATCAATTGGCTGGAAGACTTCGTCAGCTTTTTGGTAAGTGCATCGGTATACATGGGAGTAAAACTACAAATTGAGAAATAAATTAGCCAATTAAGCCAATAAGCAAATAAGCCAATGAAAACAATTAGCAGATTAACTGATTAGCAAATTTTGTAAACCCGTTATGGAATCTTTTTTCAGTTACTTTTTGGCGTGAACGCAGACCCGAACTAACAATTGGCTAATTTGCTTATTGGCTTAATTGGCTAATTGCTCTCTCCTCTTTCTTCGCTACACAAATATTTCTATATTTGAGCAAATCAGCCCGTTAACCTAAATCTTTAATCTTTCCTGCACATGTTGAATGAAAGTAATCCCAGGTCAGTTAAAAAATTCCAGCAGGACCGGGAATATTTCCAGATCGGTGTTTCTATTGATTGTGTTATACTCGGGTATGAGAAGGGTAAGCTCAAAGTGCTGCTGATCGAGTGCAAGCTTAAGGAATATGAAGGAATGTGGTCATTACTGGGCGACATTGTCAGGCCTGAAGAAGATATTGACGATGCTTCTTACAGGATACTTCGCGACCGAACCGGGCTCGACGATGTTTTCCTTGAACAGGTTCAAACCTTCGGTAGCGTTAACCGGCATCCGGGCGGCCGGGTGATCACTGTGGCTTATTATTCTTTAATTAATATACAGGATCATAAAATGAAAGGTCCGGACCATCAGCTGAACTGGAGCCTTGTTAATGATATCACTGAAATGGCATTTGACCACAAACTGATCCTGGATACAACTCTTTGCAAGCTGCGCACCCGCATCATGGAGGAGCCAATTATATTTAACCTGCTTCCAAAAAAATTCTCATTACGGGAACTTCAATCAGTGTATGAAGCTATCCTGGGTTCAAAACTCGACAGAAGGAATTTCCGGAAGAAGATCGGATTGTCCGATTGGCTGATCGACCTCGATGAACTCGAAACCGGCGTAACCCACCGGCCGGGAAAACTCTATGCCTTCAATTTTGATAAGTTCTTACAGAAAAGGTAGTCCCTGCTTTCAGTACTTAATTATTGTTTTTTCTAACCAAGGCATCCACCCTCACTGGCTTACGTATATATATTACCAGATGTTCACGAAATACCGGGAACGTTGCCGGAAAGTTTAAACCTGTGAAAAAAAATCTCAAAGAAGTGTTAATAGTACACAAAAAGGTCTTAAATTAGTTCCGAATTACGCTCTATTACGGTTAAATCATTGATTATGATAACTAAACGACTGCTTACGAGGGTCATCATCCCTCTGTGTCTATTATTTATTGCTCAGACCTCTCTCGCTCAGAAGACAATTTCAGGAAAAGTTACTGATTCAAAAGACGGTTCTCCGATCATCGGAGCCTCTGTACAACCAAAAGGTGGTACCACTGGTACTTCTACAGGTACTGACGGGGGATTCTCATTAACTGTCGGTAACGATGTGACAGCATTGGTTGTTTCCTATGTTGGTTATGGTACTATGGAAATAAGTATCGCGGGAAAAACCACTATTGATATTACAATGAGTGCTGACGCTGGACTCAACCTCAATGAGGTTGTGGTAGTAGGGTACGGTACAGCGCGCAGGCGTGATGTTACCGGCTCGGTTCAATCAGTTAAAGCAAAAGATTTCAATAAAGGAGTAATCATTTCACCCGACCAGGCCATTCAGGGCAAGGCGGCAGGTGTAATGATCATCAGCAACAGCGGACAACCGGGTGGTGCTACTACCGTTAGGATCAGGGGAACATCCTCTATCCGTTCTGGTAACCAGCCGTTGTTCGTAATAGATGGAGTTCCTTTATCAGGTAATAGCGCAAGACCCGGATCAACTGGTTCAGGTATCGGTTCCACTCCCGGAACCAACCCGCTGAACTTTATGAATCCGAACGACATTGCATCAATTGAAGTATTAAAAGACGCATCCGCTACAGCCATTTATGGTTCAAGAGGTGCGAATGGTGTTGTTCTTATTACTACCAAACGCGGCCAGTCGGGCATTCCTACTGTTGAAGCCAGTGTTGCAGGTGGTATCAGCAGCATCATGAAAAAACTGGAAGTACTCGATGCAGCCGAATACAGGGCAGCATTAAAATCTTATAATCTTGCAACAGGAGACTATGGCGGCAATGTAGATGCAATGGATGCCATTCTGAGAACAGGATTTACTCAGAATTACAACGCATCAGTATCTGCAGGTAATGAGAACGCACGTTACCGTGTGTCGGTAGGATTCCTGGATCAGCAGGGTATTGTAAAGAAATCAGAATTTCAGAAACTCACAGCAAACCTTACCAGCAATTTCAAATTGCTCGAAAATAAAAGGCTTGGTGTTGATCTGAACGTTTTTGTTTCAGGTACAAAAGAGCAGATCGCTCCTATCTCAAATGACGCGGGTTTCACAGGAAGCCTTATAGGGCAGGCGTTACAGTGGAATCCCACTCACCCGCTCTATCTTCCAAACGGCGATATCTGGGTAAACAACCAGATTGGTAATACTACAGTGAATCCTTTGGCTATGCTTGAAGCATACGATTCACGCCTGAATGAAAATATCATTCTTGCAAGTGTTTCTCCTTATTATAAAATAACCAATCACCTTGAATATAAATTATTGTACAGCGTAAACAAACGCGTGGGTGCAGGTAAAGGTGAATTGAAAAGATGGATCAATATAGAAGGTATCCAGAATCGTGGAGCAGCTGTGCTGGATAATGGTGAAGACCTTACTCAGCAGATCACCAACACGCTTAGCTATAACCGTGAGATCAATCCAAACTTCAACCTGAACGCGGTTGTAGGTCATGAATACATGACATTTGACAACAGAAGCCACGGTATGTTCGGCTTCGATTTCACAGATGCAGGTAACCTTCGTTATTATGATATCCTGCAATATTCTACTCAGACAAGCAGGGGAATTTATGTGAATCCCGGCATCGAAGATCAGCTGCAATCATTTTTTGGACGCGCTATCATGAACTTTTTCGATAAGTATCTTGTTACTGCTACATTCAGGGCCGATGGTTCATCAAAGTTTGGAGCAAATAACAAGTATGGATATTTCCCATCTTTGGCCGTTGCCTGGAATGTTACCAATGAAGAATTCATGAAAGGTTCCAGTTTCGTTAACAGCCTTAAAGCCAGGTTAAGCTGGGGTAAAACAGGAAACCAGGAATTTCCGGGTGGCGCTCCTTTGGGAAGAAACGCTTTTGGACAACAGTCTATCGGAGCTACCAATTTCGCCAATCCTGACCTGAAATGGGAAACATCTACCACCATCAACGGAGGTATCGATTTCAGCATTCTGAATGACAGGCTTTCCGGTTCTTTGGATTACTTCCATAAGAAAACAGAAGACGTATTGTTTGAGCAGGTTATTGCCGCTCCTGGTCCTACAGGTGGTAAGATCTGGTTCAACATCCCGGGTAATATCGTGAACAAAGGATTTGAGATCTCATTGTACGGTGGACTGATCAGGTCAAAAGACATGAACTGGAATATGGGTCTTAACCTTTCATTCCTGAAAAACAATGTTGAAGGCATCCTTGGATTCTACGAAACCGGCGCATTGCACGGACAAGGTATCTCTGGTGCAACTTCACAAAGGCTGGTTAGCGGCCAACCGCTGAACAGTTATTATCTCCCGATATTCGAGGGAATCGACAAAGCAACAGGACAAGGTATTTATAGTGGCGGCGACCCGGCTAACAACAAGTTCTATGTTGGAAGTCCGAATCCTACAACATTGCTTGGATTCAGTACCGATTTCCAATACAAGAAACTTACTTTGTTCGTTAACCTGAATGGTAACATGGGACACAAACTGTACAACAATACTGCAAACACAGTATTGCCGATCGGTAACCTGGGTACCAGGAACGTTGCAAAATCCATCATAGGCGGAGCCGTGAAGGAAGATGCTTCTAACCCGATCACTCCATCTACACGTTACCTTGAAAAAGGTGATTTTGTAAAACTGGCGAATGCTACAATTTCTTACGCTGTTGGAAAAGTTGGTGTGTTCCGTAACCTGAATATTTCACTTACCGGCCAGAACCTGTTTGTGATCACCAAGTTCACAGGATTCGATCCTGAGGTGAATACAGACAAGAATGTTGGCGGTGTTCCTTCACTTGGTATAGAATATACTCCGTACCCAACTGCAAGGACTATTTTGTTAGGCTTAAACTTCTCTTTATAATAATTTCAACTTGCTATTATGAAAAGGTATAGAATATTAATCGTCTGCTCCCTCATCCTGGTTGCGGTTTCATGTACGAAGCTGGAACAGAAATGGAGGGGAGCAATTGAACAGGGACAGGACATTCCGGTTTCCGACCTGTTACGATCTGCTTACAACGGTCTGAATAACCCAATGATGGACCAGTCGAGATTCTGGGCCGCACAGGAACACACAACCGATGAGGCTATAGGGCCCACAAGGGGTGGCGACTGGGATGACAACGGTGTATGGCGCGTATTGCATGCGCATACATGGAATGCCGATCATGGTTTCCTTAGAGATACATACAGGGAATTGCTGCAAGCGCAATACTCAGCTTCAAACGTATTGCAATTCAGCCCTTCTGCTACCCAGGCTGCTGAAGCACGCTTCCTGCGCGCTTTCACAATCTTCCTGGTATTGGATGGCTGGGGCCAGGTTCCTTACAGGGAAGATCTGAAAGATTTTAAGAAATTTCCTAAAACGCTTGAAGGCGCAGAAGCAGTTAGTTTTATTATTTCTGAGCTGAATGCTATTCTTGCAACGCTGCCCGATGGTCCCGCTTACGTGGCCAACAAAGATGCCGCAAGAGTATTATTGATGAAGACGCTGCTCAATAAAGGCGCATTCCTGAATAAGGCTGCTCCTACATTTGATGCGGCCGACATGAACCAGGTGGTAACACTGGCAGATCAGATCATCAATAGTGGTAAGTATTCGCTGGCAAATAATTTCTTCGACAATTTTACATGGGATAATGATGTAAAATCAACCGAGAACATCTTCACTTTATACAATAAAGACGGAGATCGCGGTGGCAACGTTCGTTCACGCTGGTTCCTCGGATTGCACTACAATCAGAATCCAAGCGGATGGAATGGTTTCACAACGCTTTCTGATTTCTACGACAAGTTTGAAGCTGCAGATACACGTCGTGAGCAAAGTTATACCGGAGTTACAAATGTTTCCGGTTTGAAAGTTGGATTCCTGGTTGGACAGCAATACAATCAGAATGGTGTTGCTTTGACTGACAGAAAAAATAATCCACTGGCCTTTACACGTGAAGTGAAGCTGAAAGAAACAGGTGCTAATCTTGAGGTTACCGGTATCAGGGTAATAAAATACCCTGTTGATTATACAGGAGGCGACCAGGCAGATAACGATTACGTTGTATTCCGCCTTGCCGATGTAATGCTGATGAAGGCTGAAGCTCAGTTGAGAGGTGCTACCGGTGGTGCTGCAAGCGCGCTCACAATCATTAACCAGATCAGGACTAAACGCGGCGCAAGCAGTCTCGCGGGGCCGGCTACGCTGGACATTCTGCTTGATGAAAGAGGACGTGAACTGTACTGGGAAGGATGGAGAAGACAAGACCTCATTCGCTTCGGTAAATTCCTTGGCACATGGCAGGAAAAGACAGCTTCTGATCCAAAAAATCTGCTGTTCCCGATCCCAAGCGAACAACTTGCGGTTAATCCAAACCTGAAACAGAATCCTGGATATTAATCAAACAGTTTAGATAAAATCAAGGGACTGCCGTTTGGCAGTCCTTTTTTATTAGAGGGACTTTTTAAAAACTTGCTGCTCATTCTTGCATCCAAAATAGAGCGGCCAATACTTTTGGTATTTTTTTTACATTGCTTCGTCTTATCTTGAAACCCACTAATGGAACGTGTCAGAACTTTATTCAGCCCCTGGGCGCTGGTGCTATTACTTCTTTTAACCGGTTGCAGGTCCGATAAACAGGAAGCGCCGCTGTTTGAGTTAATGGATAAAACCGGTATCGAGTTTTCGAATAATATCCATAATACAAAAGACTTCAACATTTTCAGCTACCGCAATTTCTATAATGGCGGTGGAGTTGCTATCGGTGATATAAACAACGACGGGCTGGCCGATGTATTCTTTACCGCCAACATGAATACGAACAAACTTTATCTCAATAAAGGCAACTGGCAATTCGAAGATATTTCCGACAAGGCAGGTTTTGGTCAAAAGGAAAAGTGGAGCACCGGCGTAGTGATGGTGGACATCAACCACGATGGCTGGCTGGATATTTATGTTTGCAATGCAGGTTATGAAAATGGACGCATTCCACAGAATCAACTTTTCATCAATAACCGGAATCTGAGTTTTACTGATTCTGCAGAGGCGTATGGTTTAACCAACAAAGGTGGATACTGCACTCATGCCGCATTTTTTGATTATGATGACGATGGCGACCTTGATTGCTTTATCGTCAACAACAGCTTTATTCCGGTGAACACCCTTAACTACGCCAATAAACGATCATTGCGTGCGAAGGATTGGCCCGTGGCTGAATTCCTAAAAGGAGGAGGTGACAAGCTGCTCAGAAATGACAACGGAAAATTTTCCGACGTAAGCGCTGCGACAGGCATTCATGGAAGCCTTATCAGCTTCGGGCTGGGCGTGACAGTCGGCGATGTTAACGGCGACCATTATCCGGACATCTATGTATCCAATGATTTTTTTGAACGCGATTACCTGTACGTCAATCAGCGCGACGGAACTTTCAGGGATGAAATGGAGGAGTGGATCAGGCATTCGAGCTTCGCTTCAATGGGAGCAGATATGGGTGATGTCAATAATGATGGCTATCCTGATATTTTTGTAACCGACATGCTTCCGGACGACGAATACAGGTTGAAGACAACAACTTCGTTCGATAATATCGATGTATATAAATTAAAAGAACGTTCAGGGTTTTATCACCAGTTCACTCAGAACACACTTCAGTTGAATAACCGCAATGGCAAGTTCCAGGAAATCGCGTTTTTCAGCGGTGTCGCGGGATCTGACTGGAGCTGGGGCGGACTTATGTTCGACGCGGATAATGATGGCTGGAACGATCTTTATGTGTGTAATGGAATTTATCACGATGTAACCGACCAGGACTTCATCGATTTCTTTGGCGACAACGTTATCCAACGGATGGTGCTTTCCGGAAAAAAAGAAGAGGTTGATAACGTCATTACCAAAATGCCTTCCACACCTATACCCAATAAGGCATTCAGGAATAATGGTAACCTGCATTTTACCGATGCTGGAAGCAGCTGGGGATTGGCTACTCCATCATTTTCAAACGGAGCAGCATACGGTGATCTTGACAATGACGGAGACCTGGACCTGCTGGTGAATAACGTTAATCAAAAAGCTTTCATTTACAGAAATAACAGTCGCGAGCAAGGTAATAACCACTTTATTGGCTTCCGGTTGAAGGGCCTCGGGAAAAACACGCACGCTATTGGAAGCAAGGTTGTAATTTATAAAGGTGATCAGATCATCAGCCGTGAACTTATGCCAAGTCGCGGCTTTCAATCGTCGGTGGATTATAAAATTATTATCGGCCTCGGAAACCAACCCGCGGATTCTGTTTTGATTGAGTGGCCCAATGGAGTTTCCTCCAGAATGATCAGGCCTGCACTGGACAGCACATTCCAATTGCAGCAACCCGCGGCAAATGCGATAGCCAGATCGGCTGCAAACACAACATTGAACGAACCGTTGCTGATGTCTGTTGAGAGCAGCTTTGATAAACACGTAGAAAATGATTACATAGATTTTTATCAGGAAAGAAACATCCCCAAAATGTTATCGGCCGAAGGCCCCTGCTCGGCGGTGGGAGATGTGAATGGCGATGGATTGGAAGACCTGTTCATTGGAGGCGCGGCAGGCCAGCCATCTCAATTGTATCTGCAGAATGCAAATGGATTTATTAAAAAACCAATTGCTGCTTTTAATCGCTTTGCCGCATTTGAAGACGTTGCGGCGGTATTTTTTGATTGTGATAAGGATGGTGACGCTGATCTTTTCGTTGGAGCGGGAGGAAATCAGATGCAAAGAGGCAGCCCCGAACTTCAGCACCGACTTTATCTGAATGACGGGAAGGGAAATTTCGAAATAAGCCCCACAGATTTTCCTGATAATTATTTCAATGTTTCGGTAGTAGCGCCGCATGACATAGACAGTGACGGAGACATTGACCTGTTTGTAGGCGCAGGAAGTGTTCCATTGCAATACGGCCTTACGCCTGCAAGTGTTGTTTACATGAATGACGGCAGCGGAAAGTTCACCGCAATGGCTCCTGCGCAGCTTGCAGAGATCAATGAAGCGGGAATGGTAACGCATGCCACCTGGGCAAATGTTTCGGGCGATGAAAGGAAGGAGCTGATCATAGTAGGTGAATGGATGAATCCCCGGATTTTTGCGTTCGCATCCGGCCGTTTCGAAGAAGTTAAAACCAATCTGACCGGCAAATTTGGATGGTGGCAGAGTGTAGCAGCTGCAGACGTGGATGGCGATAACGATCTTGATCTTATAATGGGCAACCTGGGAGAAAATTTTTATTTGCGCCCCGATTCATCACGTCCGGTAAAATTATGGATCAAAGATTTTGACGGAAATGGAAATCAGGACGTGATTGTTACAAGAACTGTGAACGGTAAGGACATGCCTGTTTTTCTAAAACGGGAACTGACTGAACAGATGCCATCATTGAAGAAACAGAATCTGAAACATCACGATTACGCGAAGCGGTCGATCAATGAATTATTAACTCCTGCGCAGCTTTCCGGATCGCTGGTAAAGACTTTCAATTATACTTCGTCCTGTATCGCTTTCAATGAAGGTAATGGACAGTTCAGGTTGGAAAAGCTACCTGTAAATGCGCAATTGTCTTCCGTGAACGCGATAATGACCATTGATGTGAACAAAGATGGCAAGCAGGACCTGATATTCGGCGGAAATGAATTTGGGTTTCTTCCCCAGTTCTCGAGGCTGGATGCCAGTTATGGAAACATTCTTATCAATAAGGGCAAAGGGAAATTTTCAGAACTGACACCTTCCGCATCTGGATTGGAAGTTAAAGGACAGGTGAGAGAGATCGCGTATATCAAAGGTGGCGCCAATCAATACATCATATTTCTGAGAAATAATGAAACACCAGTTATGTACCGGTTAAAATGAACGTAACGATTCTCCATAGAATTTTAGTTTTATGTTTTGCCTGCCTCTGGTTCAGTTGCAAAAACAGGCAGCAGCGGGATGCTCCATTTGAAGTACTGGATCATAAGGCAACGGGGCTCGCATTTGAAAATAAGCTGACCGCCACTCCTGATTTCAACATGTTTAAATACATGTATTTCTACAATGGCAGTGGCGTTGGAGCGGGTGATTTCAATAATGATGGATTGATCGACCTGTTTTTTTCAGCCAACCAGGAAAGGAATAGATTATATATTAATAAGGGAGATCTTACATTCACCGATGTAACAGATCTGGCAAAGATTCCGGATGATGGCGGCTGGTCAACCGGTGTTTCGGTAGCGGATGTCAACAACGATGGATTGCTGGATATTTATGTATGCCGGGTAGGAAGGTATGAAAAGCTCATTAGCAGCAATCAATTGCTGATATGCCAGGGAATTGACAAGAATGGTATTCCGGTGTTCGCTGATAAAGCAAAAGATTACGGCCTTGATTTTTCAGGCTTCAGCACGCAGGCGGCCTTCCTGGATTATGACATGGATGGCGATCTTGACATGTACCTGATGAATCACTCACTCCGCTTCAATGGAACATTTGCTGAAAGGAAATCATATGAAGGAACCCGCGATTCACTGGCAGGCGACAGGTTATACAGAAATGACAATGTTTTTTTTACCGACGTAACAAAGGAAAGTGGGATCAATAGCACGGTCATTGGTTATGGGCTTGGAATATGCGTTGCAGATATTGATCTCGACGGATGGCCTGACATCTATATCGGAAATGACTTTCACGAGAACGACTACCTGTACATCAATCAGCGTAACGGAAGTTTCAGGGATGAAATAACCGAACGCACCATGCACATCAGCCAGTTTTCCATGGGAGTAGATGTTGCCGATATCAATAATGACGCGCTGCCCGAAGTGATTTCGGTTGACATGCTTCCATACGATCCCTACATCCTCAGGCGATCACTTGGCGAGGACGCGTATGACATCTTCAATTACAAAGTCAGGTCGGGTTACCATTATCAGTATGCAAGGAACATGCTTCAGCTGAATCGCGGCAATGGCCTGTTCAGTGAGGCGGGCATGTATGCGGGAGTTCACGCGACCGACTGGTCGTGGGCGCCGCTCTGGATGGATTTTGATAATGATGGATTGAAAGACCTGTTCATCAGCAACGGGATTCCAAAAAGGTTGAATGATATTGATTACGTGAATTATGTATCCAATGATGAGATCCAGGATAAGATCCGCCTCAACAGGGTTGAAGAAAGAGATATGGCGCTTATCGATAAATTCCCGCAGATAAAACTTCCCAATAAGTTTTTCAGGAACACCGGCCAGCTTTCATTCGAAGACATGGGAAATGTAATGCCTGGTAATCCGGACACCTATTCTAACGGCGCGGTGTATGCGGATTTTGATAATGATGGCGACCTCGATATCGTTGTGAACAATATAGACGCTCCCGCGCTGCTGTATCGCAATACATGTTCAGAGCTCCAGAATCGTCCCGCGCTTTCGGTGAGTTTAAAGGGACCACCGGCAAACAGGAACGCGATTGGCGCGAAATTCCTGGTGTATTCAGGCAAAGAGATCAGGACATATGAAAAATATCCCGTGCGTGGATTTCAGTCGAGCATGGAAGGTCCTGTTCATATTGGAACCTCAGGTAAAATTGATTCCATTTTACTGATCTGGCCCGATAATTCCTGGCAGCGCGTGCAATGGAAAGCTGATTCGTTCAGAACAACTGTCAGCTATTCGAATGGTTTGCAAAAGTTCGATTACAGTAGGCTTAAAGCAGTGCCATCAGCTTTTATTGATTCATTTAGAAATGTAACAGATAAGACAAAGCTGCTGCACCTGCATGAGGAAAATCCTTTTGTGGAATTCGACAGGGAACCACTTATCCCCAGGATGGTGTCTGCCGAAGGGCCCGGACTTGCGGTGGGTGATTTCAATAATGACAGCCTGGATGATGTATTCATCGGGTCATCAAAGGGGACAAAAAGCGCGCTTTTTTTGCAGCAAAGATCAGGGACATTTCTGCAATCGGTTCAGCCGGCGCTTGATGACGATAGCATATACGAAGACGTTGATGCCTGCTGGACAGATGTGAACAACGACGGATTAAAAGATCTTGTGGTAGCCAGCGGCGGGAATGAATATTTTGGCAACGAACCTTACTTGCTTCCCAGGGTTTATCTCAATAACGGTAATGCACAACTGACAAGGCTGGAAGGCGCTTTCGATAGCCTGCCTTTTACCGCATCCTGTGTAGAGCCTTATGATTTTAACGGAGACGGAATTATGGATCTGTTCATTGGTACAAGGGCAGTTCCGTGGGAATATGGACAGCTTCCGGGATCTTTCCTTTTTCAAAATGATGGGAAAGGCAGGTTCAGGGATGTAACCAGATCCATTGCGCCTGACCTGGCAAGCGCGGGTTTTGTTAAGCATGCAGAATGGACTGACCTTGACAAGGATGGCGACCTTGACCTGTTGCTTGCTTTGGAATGGGATGGCATTTACGCGTACATGAATCAGAAAGGCAGGTTTGAGAAAAAGCAATTGACAAACAGAAAAGGTTGGTGGAATTTTGTATTGCCATTTGATATTGATAATGATGGTGACATTGATCTGATTGCGGGAAATCTTGGACTGAATACCCGGCTTAAAGCATCTGAAAAGGAGCCGGTGAAATTATATTTTAACGACTTCGACAAGAATGGAAAGAGCGAGCAGATTCTTACTTATTACTTGAATGGGCAGGAAATACCGTTTGCGAACAAGTCGGAACTTGAAAGGCAGCTACCGGCTTTGAAGAAGCGGTTTCTTTATGCGGAAGACTTTGCAAAAACCAGGCTGAACGATCTGTTCACCGAAGATCAACTCAAAACATCAAAAGTTTTATCCGCTGATTATTTCTCTAACGCGGTACTCGTCAACCAGGGAAACCTTCAATTCACGCTGCAGGCTTTGCCCTGGGAAGCACAGCTCACACAATATAATCATGCTGTGATCATAGACGCCAATCACGATAACCTGCCCGATTTGCTGCTGGGTGGAAATTTTTATCAGAACAATATTCAGATGGGCCGGTATGACGCTGATTATGGTTCTGTCCTGGTGAATAAAGGGAAGGGTGAATTCCGGTATCAGTCGATACCCGGACTGAATATCAAAGGACAGGTACGAAATATTCAACAAATATTTGTCGGCAAAAAGAAGGCTTACGTTTTAGTAAGGAACAACGATAGTACCATGATCATCAGTACTGCGGGCTTCTGAATTTTCGCGGTAAGATCATAAGATGGGATAATATATCCTTGTGATCCATTTTGAAGTATCTCTTTCATTAATCCTGTCTGTGATCAAAGAGAAAAAAGGTATTGCGGGCGCTGACTTTTTGTAATCGTTTGCGAATAATTCCATTTGCCTGAACGCTTCATTCACTGTTTCCGGGCCACCTTTTACTTCGGCCACGAGGATCTTGCCGGGGACCATTCTTTTCAGCGCCACCTCATTCTTATCCTGTACGGGAACATTCAAAGGAATGGCCACCATCACTTCATAGCGGTTGTCCAGCGACTGAACATTCAGCATCGGAGGATTTGTGGGTATCGCCTTGTTGTTTTTAATAAAATCATTCAACTTATTGACGAGTGAGTATATCTCGGATGTTGCAGGATAATGATCATAGGTTGCACGCGTAGTTACCAGCAGTGTATCCTGAACCTGTTGCTGTGTAATGGTCATTCCATAAACATTTTCCTGCTTCTCCATGAATGATTGAAGCTGATCCATCAGACCGCGCAGAGCGCTTCTTACTTTTTTTGAATGGTTATAGTCATTAATTCGCCGGAAGGGATTGGATGAACTATTGATTGAACATTTCCACGTAAGTAAAGTTGAATCTTTGGAAGATGGCAGGATCGTTAGCACGCTGGGTATTTTAGTGTCGTTGTACTCCAGCATTACGCTTTTTACGGTAAGGTCGGGATTTACCAGCGTAAATTTTATGTCCTTATAGCTGAGGGGGTTTGATCCATTCTCCGGCCACCATTTGTTCCATGCTGCCTGTTGGGTAAGAAATCTTTCGGTAGCGTTGGAAGGGCTCGCGATCTTTTTAGATTCGAGGATATCGATCTGTCGGGGGACAAAGAGATAAATGCAGGCGATGAATAAAACCGCGACGATAACAATGCCGGTCAATACTTTTTTCATTCTTCAGATACTGTTTAGCTGATGTTTTTCTGGTGCGTGATAATAAAATCGATGATCTCTTCCAGCGGGATGCTGATCCTGGAAAGCGCATCGGTTATATCATCGCGGTTAACCTGTGCGGCAAAGGAAGGTGTTTTTAATTTTTTCAGAACACTCTTTACGTCCATGCCATCGTAACGGGTTGGCCGTATCAGAGCCGAAGCGTGCACAAACCCTGATAGCTCATCAAAAACATAGATCATTTTGTCCATCGTATTGTTTGGCTCTACACCAAAATAACGGGGTCCGTGAGAAGCAATGCAGTGAATAACTTCGGGATCAATATTTCTTCGCTCAAGTTCTTCAATAATAATGCGGCAATGATCATCGGGATGTTTTTCCCAGTCGGCATCGTGCAGCAGGCCGGCAAGTTCCCACTTCAAAGCGGTTTGCTCATCGGCCATTTCCTTTTCTATGGCCCATGCTCTCATAACGGCTGCCACCTGTTTCATATGCAGCCTTAGCCGTTCATTCGGCACCCAGTCGTTCAGCAGCTGATGGGCTTCTTCTATCGGCATCAGCCGGCCAGTGTTTGCCGGATCGCCAAAGCTTGTTCTGTTCAGGGGGTGTGTCATGGCAGCGTTTGATGAAATTCAGGGCTGCAATTTATATTCTTTGATCAAAGCACCGGCTTCAATCATGATCATTTGACAAATTATGGAGGTATAAGAGCACGCTATTTTTAAAACGAATCAAAATATTTATTGAAAATCAGTATATTACAAAGGTTCGATAAAAAATTCTTTCTGTTTTTCTTGGCGATGCATACTGGTTTCCCCTACCTTTGCGCTCCATTTATTAAATGCCTGACCGGGATGGCGGCGGGCGGTCTGCGAAGGCGGATCAAACATAAAAAAGATAGAACAATGAGTAAACTACATTTCACTACCAAACATGCAAATGCGGCTACTGTTAAACGCAACTGGTATGTTGTGGACGGTACCAATCAAACCGTGGGACGCATGTGTGCTAAAATTGCCGCCGTATTACGTGGCAAGAATAAGGCATACTATACTCCTCACGTTGATTGCGGCGATTATGTTATCGTTTTAAATGCTGACAAAGTGGTTTTTACCGGTAACAAACTTGAAGACAAGGAATACCTGACATTCTCGGGTTATCCTGGTGGTCAGAAGGCAGAAACTGCAAAAGAATTGTTGAAGCGTCGTCCGGACGCGGTGATCGAAAGAGCTGTTAAAGGCATGTTGCCTAAGAACCGCCTTGGTCGCAAGATGTACAAAAAGCTGTTTGTATATGCCGGCACCGAGCATCCGCACACAGCGCAAAGGCCTGCTGAATTGAAATTCTGATCAGCAGCTCCGTAATCAAAGGAGTAAAAAAATTAAAAATTCCAAACACGTAATAATGGAAAAACAAAAGAATGCAGTTGGTCGTCGTAAAGAAGCGGTAACGCGCATCTTCCTTTCAAAGGGCGATGGCAAGATCACTGTGAATGATAAAGATTATAAAGAATACTTCAGCTTAATATACCTGCAAAACCAGGTGGAACTTCCGTTGAAGACAATCCAGGCGCTTGACAAGTTTGATGTAAAGATCAACGCGACTGGCGGAGGCATTAAAGGACAGGCAGAATCAGCAAAGCTGGGTATTGCCCGTGCGCTGATAGACGTGAATGCCGAATTCCGTCCTGCTCTTAAAGCAGCCGGCCTGTTAAGACGTGATCCAAGATCTGTTGAGCGTAAGAAATTTGGTAAGAAGAAAGCCCGCAGAAGCTTCCAGTTCTCTAAACGTTAACAGCAACTGCGATGGCAGATGCGCCAGGTGCAGCTAACAACATCAACTCATTACAACACACGATAACAATGGAAAATAACACTTCCTTACAGCAGCAACTCCTTGAAGCCGGTGTACATTTCGGTCACCTGCGCAAGAAGTGGAATCCAAAGATGTTGCCTTACATCTTTGCTGAGAAAAAAGGCATACACATCATTGACCTGAACAAGACAACTGAATGTCTCCAGGAAACTGCGGCCATATTAAAACAACTGGCACGCAGCGGAAAGAAGATCATGTTCGTTGGTACTAAAAAGCAGGCGAAAGAGATCGTGACCGAATGCGCCCGCCGTGTGAACATGCCTTTTGTAACCGAGCGCTGGCTTGGTGGCATGCTTACCAATTTCAATACTGTTCGCAAGAGCGTAAAGAAAATGCAGAGCATCGATAAAATGCTGAACGACGGAAGCGCCGACAGCCTTACAAAAAAAGAACGCCTCACTTTGCAGCGTGACCGCGATAAAATGGATAAGGTGCTGGGAGGTATTTCCCAACTGGGCCGTGTTCCCGCAGCTTTATTCATCGTTGACATTGGTCATGAGCACATCGCACTGGCTGAAGCTAAACGTCTTGGTGTTACAACCTTTGGCGTGGTGGATACCAATTGCGATCCAAACAAAGTGGATCACGTGATCCCCGCAAATGACGATGCAACAAAATCTATCGCCATTATTCTTCAGTATATCACCGCCGCTATCGCAGAAGGTTTGGCCGAGCGCCAGGCTTCTAAAGATGAAGAAGTTGAAGACGGAAGCACTGACGAGAATGAAAAGAAAGCAGCCCGCATGCTGGCAGAAGCTGAGCAGGAAGGTGGTCGTGGACGCGGTAGGGTTAAAGGCACCAATCAGCCTAAACGCAGAATTCCAAGTTCTCCAAAAAGAACAGGAGCACGATAAATACACTCTTATCTGATTAAACCATTGGG
Organism: Chitinophagaceae bacterium; assembly: GCA_036402175.1. Classification (GTDB taxonomy): domain Bacteria; phylum Bacteroidota; class Bacteroidia; order Chitinophagales; family Chitinophagaceae; genus DASPKM01. The sequence continues at coordinate 36,132 of DASWTK010000054.1, forward strand.
TCATTAATTCATGGCCCGATGGCTTAATGAGCCAATGGTCAGTGACCATGCTCTAATTTATAATCGATCAAATTATATATTATGTCAACAGTAACAATATCTGCTCAAGACATCAATAAGCTGCGCCAGATGACCGGCGCCGGAATGATGGACTGCCGCAAGGCATTGACAGAAACCAATGGAGATTTTGAAGCTGCGATCGACTGGCTTCGTAAGCAGGGTCAGAAAGTAGCGGCGAAAAGAAGCGACAGGGAAGCAAAAGAAGGAGTAGTAATTGCAAAAACTACCAGTGATAATAAAACCGGTATCGTTGTTTGCGTAAGCTGTGAAACCGACTTCGTGAGCAAGAACGCTGACTTTGTTGCGTTTGCCCAATCCATTGCCGACGCGGCGATCAAAAACAATGTGAAAAGCATTGATGAACTGAACAGTGCAGAAGTGAATGGCGCAAAGGTTTCCGATCTGGTGAACGATAAGCTGGCATCGATTGGTGAAAAAATCGGCGTTACCAAATTCGAAAGAGTAGATGCCCCGTTTGTTGCATCCTACATTCATGGAGCAAACAGGATCGGAGTATTGGTAGGCTTTAATAAAGAAGCTGTTGAACCGGGAAAAGACATCGCAATGCAAATAGCAGCGATGAACCCTGTTGCGGTTGACGCGGATTCAGTACCTGCAGATGTGATCGCACGTGAAAAAGATATCGTTCTGGAGCAGATCAAGCAGGACCCAAAGATGGCAGGCAAACCCGCCGACATGCTCGATAAAATAGCCCAGGGCAAACTGAACTCGTTTTTTAAGGAAAGCACGCTTACCGCGCAGGCTTACGTGAAAGACGGAAGCAAGAGTGTGGGCGATTATCTGAAAGGCGTTGACAAAGACCTGAAAGTAACAGAGTTCAGGCGCGTTGCGGTAGGAGGATAATTTTTCAGAGGATTTACATCCCTCAACTTATAAATAACCGTCTCAGGGTCAAACCGGGACGGTTTTTTTATTTATTCCCTCTTATCTTCGCACCGCCTAATCTCAAATTATTATGCTCCCTAAATACAAACGTATTCTACTCAAATTATCCGGCGAATCACTTATGGGGGACAAAAGTTACGGGCTGGATTCCAATGTCATTTCCAAATATGCCGACGATATAAAGGACATTATTTCCCTGGGCGTCCAGGTTGCCATAGTAATTGGGGGCGGGAATATTTACCGGGGAATGAACGAGGCGGAAACAGGAATAGAACGCGCTCATGGCGATTACATGGGCATGCTTGCAACGGTAATAAATGGAATGGCTTTGCAGGCCGGGCTTGAAAAAATGGGTGTTTATACAAGACTGCAAAGCGCAATCAAAATGGAACAGATCGCAGAGCCCTATATTCGCAGGAGGGCGATCCGTCACCTCGAAAAAGGCCGGGTCGTAATATTTGGCGCCGGTACAGGCAACCCTTATTTTACCACAGATACCGCAGGATCACTCCGGGCGATTGAGATCAAGGCCGATGTAATACTGAAAGGGACAAGGGTTGACGGCATTTACACGGCCGACCCTGAAAAAGATCCCGACGCGAAAAAATATCAATCCATCACTTTCCAGGATTGCATCTCAAAAAATCTTCGTGTGATGGACATGACCGCGTTTACACTTTGCATGGAAAATAATCTTCCCATAGTTGTATTCGATATGAACAAGCCGGGAAATCTGAGAAGGGTTGTATCGGGCGAAAATGTGGGAACACTTGTTACAGGTTAAACCAAATCCGCGAGAATTATGCAGGGCGGCTCTAAAAGCATAGCAGATATCAGAAAAGACTACAGACTCCAGTCATTGCTGGAAGAACACGTGGCAAAAAATGCCATTGAGCAGTTTGCAGCATGGTGGAATGACGCATTGGTAAGCGAGATCTCTGAACCGAATGCAATGACACTTGCTACTGCTTCATCTGATGGCCTGCCTTCCGCAAGAATAGTACTGCTGAAAGGATTCGACGAAAACGGATTCGTATTCTTCACAAATTATAACAGTTACAAAGGCGAGCAATTATCAGAAAACCCTCGCGCTTCGCTTGTGTTCTTCTGGAAAGAACTGGAGCGGCAGGTTCGCATAATGGGCCTTATAGAAAAACTTTCTGCAAGAGAAAATGACGAATATTTTCATAGCCGGCCCGAAGGCAGCCGCATTGGAGCGGTGGTGTCTCCTCAAAGCCAGGTGATTGAGAACCGGGAGTGGCTTGAAGCAAAAGTTGCAGAAGCTACAGAACAATTTTCGGGGAAAGAAATAGCCAGGCCGGAAAGTTGGGGCGGATATCGCGTGATGCCCGCCATTATTGAGTTCTGGCAAGGACGCTCAAACCGTTTGCACGACAGGATCCAGTATTCATTTGAAAACGGTGAATGGAGAATTTGCAGACTGGCTCCGTGAATTATTTACAATAAATCCTGAAAGAGAAAGCCCCGTTAACCGGGGCCTTCGTTTTATTTAGCTGGTGGTGGTGGAGTACTCATGTCTTTTCTAAGTCGCATGAGGTACACTTCAACCTTTCCATACATTCCTTCCATGTCTTTTACCCTGGTATCCCATTCTGAGTTACCATACATTTTCGAATACACATCACGGAAAGATGGTGAACCTGCGGGGGTTGCGCCGTAATAATTTGGCTCAAGCGATTTGAAACCGTCGCCCAGATTCCGGATTTCAACTACTACCTGGTCCGAACCATCCCACAATTGTTCAAAAACGGAAAGACTGAGGTTTTCAAAAAACTTTGTTTTCATCTCATTGATAACCTTTGCGCTTCTGCTCAATTCCCTTCTGAGATTGCCCTGGTTGGCGCCTTCTTTCAGGTGTCGGACGGTAACAACGAACTTTTCGGCCTGAACCTGCTGATGAACACTCAGACTGTCCAAGAGCCTGAAGGTCCCATTCATGGTCGATTCAAGATGAGGGAAGAACGTTTTGTCAAGATCCAGACTATGGGTCGCGTCATCGGAGCGCTCCTTGTCAAAATCTTCATAGGCGCTCATGGGCCCTACCAGGTGGTAATGACCCTCGTATGGTCCGGTTAGTATTTCATATACCGCGATACTCTGATCTCCCTTATGAAACTTAGTAACATGGGCCTTATAGGCTGCCTCAAAAGCCATCTTCTGACCGTTTTTCGGTTTGACTGTGTTGACTGTAACAAGGTTCTTTTGCTGGGCAAAAGATATCGTACTCATTGCAACAACAAAAAGAATGAAAAATAAACTTTTCATACGTAGTTGTTTTGGGGGTTAAATAAAGTGGCAATAGTTGCCTGATGCTTCTCTTAAGTTATGGAAAGAAAAATGAATAAAATTTATTTGTAATATGATTATTGAGAAGACGGGCGATTTGTTGATTGCAAACAATGCAATTGGCGGTAATTCAAAAAAAAGGGATGCTATTAAGCATCCCGTATATTATACTGGTGAAAAGGTGAATTACAACCTGGAGTCGTAATTTACTAACCCTTAGCTTTTGGTTTTGCAGCTTTCTTCACATTAGCAGGCCTGCTTTTTCCAAAAGAGCCTTTGAAGATTTTTCCTTTTTTGGTTTTTTTATCTCCTCTTCCCATGATTTATAATTTGATGTTGTGATTAATATACCGCAAATGTATACCCAAAAATACCAAAGCCCTGATAATTGTATCGGGGCTTTGAAAAAATGTGGTAATTGCAATATTACAATTTACCAGATAATTCTTTTCCGGCCTTAAAGCGCGCTACTTTCTTTGCTTTGATCTTGATCACAGCGCCGGTCTGAGGGTTACGACCATTACGTGCAGCTCTTTTAGAAACAGAAAAAGTGCCGAAACCTACAAGGGTAACTTTACCACCACCTTTTAATGTTTTAGTTACCGCTTCAACAAAAGAATCCAATGCGGTGTTTGCTTGTGTCTTGGTGATGCCTGCATCATCGGCGATCTTTGCAATTAATTCAGCTTTGTTCATAGTGTGAAATTTTAAATTATAAGCAGGAACAAATTTAGACTGTTTTTGAGATAAGCAAAATTTTTTTGCATGTTTTTGAAAACTTATTTATTCGCTGTAAATCAGGCCGGGCAAGGATTTTAGCGATTTTCAAAATTGGATAATTATGCGTTGTTGCAATCTGATCCGCTGAAACCCTTGCCAGCAAAGGGTTTCAGCGGTTGCATCGTAAAATCCGCTACAGCATTGAGTTTCAGGGGAAATTTACTATGTCATTCTTATCCACAATCATTGCACAATCTCCATCACAGTTCGGAATGCGATAAACCTGTCGCCCCACGCGTCGATACCTTTTTGTCGCAATTCGCCCGCAAAATCCTGCAGGTATCTGTCGAGCATCGACTTATTCTCAGCATAGTACTGAGCCGCATAAGTTAAGCTTTCTGTTTCATCGGTATCCAGCAGCTTTACCACCTGGTATTTAATAAAACATCCGGTCTGCATTACTTCAGGTATATGCTCTTCCTTCAGCCAGCGCAGCCATTTTTCAGCAACGGGCTTTTCAACCTGAATGGTCACATTATAAATGATCATGAAGATTTCATTGCAAGGTCTATGTAAACAGGACAATGGTCACTGTGCTTTACGTCGTGATATATTTCAGCATCCTTCACGCGGTCTTTCAGGTTTTCTGTCACATTTATATAATCAATCCGCCATCCTTTGTTTTGTTGGCGTACACTCGGAAAGCGCTGGCTCCACCAACTGTACCGATGCGGTTCGGGATGATGCAGGCGGAATGCGTCTACCCATCCATGTGAGAAAAATTTATCCATCCATGCCCGCTCATCAGGCAAAAAGCCGGAGGTCGTTTTATTTCTTACCGGATCGTGAATATCAATCTCCCGGTGCGCAATATTGTAGTCTCCGCATAACACGAGCCTGGGAAATTTCTTTCTTGTATTTTCAAGAAAATCATGGAAATCTTTTAACCAGCCATACTTGAAAGTTTGTCTTACATCGCCGGTTGTGCCTGATGGAAAATATGAATTGATCACCCGTACGTCTCCAAAGTCGAGTTGCAGAATACGTCCTTCGTCGGCATTGCAGGGTATGCCGTCACCAAATTCAACATTGTCGGGCTCGATCTTCGAAAACACAGCTACGCCACTATAACCTTTTTTTATGGCAGATTGCCAGTAATCATAATATCCAAGTTCGGCGAACAGCTGATGATTGACCTGGTCTTTGGTTGCTTTTGTTTCCTGGATGCAGATGACGTCGGCGGGATCTGTTTTCAGCCAGTCAACTAACCCTTTGTTCATGGCGGCCCTGATGCCATTTACATTATAACTGATGATACGCATGCGAAATGAAAAGTTTGTTTTGAAGCATTAACTTACGCGCCGAAAGTACGCAATTTTCAATCTGATATTATGGCACCACACGATCCGATCATACCTTCCAAAGTTCCTGTTTATCTGGAAGGCCCCAAGAGCAGAGGGTTTGAACTGGTATTTGCGATGAAGGTATTCAAGCAATTCATGACCGGCTTCAGAACCCTGCATTTCATGGGTCCCTGCATAACAGTTTTCGGTTCAGCCAGGTTCTCAGAAGATAATGTCTATTACCAGGCAGCACGGGAATTCGGAAAACGAATTGCTGCAAGCGGTTTCACTACCATGACAGGCGGAGGGCCGGGAATAATGGAAGCGGCAAACCGCGGAGCATTTGAGAATAAAGGCACTTCGGTTGGCTGTAATATTCAATTGCCGTTTGAGCAGATACCAAACCCCTACCTCCACAAATCGCTCAACTTCGAACACTTCTTCGTCCGGAAAGTGCTGCTGATAAAATACTCTTATGCATTCATCATCATGCCCGGGGGTTTTGGAACGATGGACGAATTCTTTGAAACACTCACGCTTATCCAGACACGCAGCATCTCGCAATTCCCGATAGTGTTGTATGGAAAAGATTATTATCGTGAGTTGTGGGAATACCTGGAATACATGGCGCAGAGTGGAACGATCAACAGGGAAGACCTTTCACTTGTGAAACTGACAGACAATATTGACGAAGCCATGGAGCACATTCTTTCCTACATAAGAAAGAATTATAAAGTAAAGCCGCGCAAAAGAAAATTCTGGATGCTTGAAAGAAGATGATCTCCGGTCACTCCAGTATCGGACGTAACCAGCGTTTGGCTTCCTCCATCGGCATGTTCTTACGGCTTGCATAATCTTCCAGCTGGTCGCTGTTTATCTTTCCTATTCCAAAGTACTGGCTTTGCGGGTGACTGAAATACCAACCACAAACAGAAGCCGCGGGATACATGGCCAATGATTCGGTAAGTTCGATGCCGGTATTGGCGGTTGCCTGCAGCAAATTGAACAGCTTATATTTTTCTGTATGATCAGGGCAGGCAGGATAACCAGGAGCGGGACGTATGCCGGAATATTTCTCTTTGATCAGATCTTCCTTATCAAGATTTTCATCTTTCGAGTAACCCCAGTATTCGGTTCTTACTTTTTTATGCAACAGTTCAGCAAATGCTTCTGCAAGACGGTCGGCCAGGGCCTGCAGCATGATCTTGTTATAATCATCATGCTGATCCATGAATCGCTTCAGGTGTGGTTCAATGCCATGAATAGTGACCGCGAACGCGCCTATATGATCAGTTGGTTCTGTGGTACCGGGTTTAATAAAATCCGCAAGACTGTAATTAGGCTGGCCCTGCACTTTCTTTGCCTGCTGGCGAAGAAACTCAAGGTTTACTTTTTTACCGTCAAAGTTTACTGTCACCGTATCTTTTCCATTGCTCACCGCCGGCCAGAATCCTATCGCTCCTCTGGCTTCGAGCCATTTTTCGTCGATGATCTTTTTTAAAAGTGCCCTGGCGTCGTTGTAAAGCTTTGTTGCTTCGGTTCCGATCTTTTCATCAGTTAATATCTGAGGAAACCTTCCGCCCATTTCCCAGGCAATGAAAAAAGGCGCCCAGTCGATATAATCCGCTATCTCCGCAAGGTCATATTCTTTAAAAGCCTTTGTTCCTTCAAACGCCGGCACCGGGGGATTATAATCATCCCACTTCACCTGTGTTTTGTTTGATTGAGCCTGTGCAAAAGTGATGTATTGCTTGGCTGATTTTTTATTGCCGAAATCCTCTCTCAGCTTATCATATTCAGTTTGCAGGCCTTGCAGGAAATTTGGTTTTTGTTCGTTGCTCAAAAGGCTTCCCGCTACACTAACGCTTCTCGATGCGTCGAGTACGTGAATCACTCCATGATCGTATTGAGGAGCGATCTTCACGGCAGTATGCATGCGTGAAGTAGTGGCGCCTCCAATTAAAAGTGGTGTTGTAAACCCCTGACGTTTCATCTCATGTGCCACGTGTACCATTTCGTCAAGCGATGGTGTGATAAGCCCGCTGAGACCAATAAGATCCACATTTTCCTTTTTGGCGGTTTCCAGTATCCTGTCGGCCGATACCATTACTCCAAGGTCAATGATATCATAACCATTACAACCCAGCACTACGCCAACTATGTTTTTGCCAATATCATGCACGTCTCCCTTAACGGTTGCAAGCAGAATTTTCGCGGCGCCCGCGCCTTCTTCATTCACAGTACCGGCCGCGATGTGGGCAAGCCTTCTTTCTTCTTTTTCCGCTTCAATGAATGGTGTCAGCACTGCCACTGCTTTCTTCATCACCCTGGCGCTTTTTACAACCTGCGGAAGGAACATCTTACCGCTTCCGAAAAGATCGCCCACTACGTTCATACCATCCATCAGCGGACCTTCAATTACGTCCAGCGGCTTGGGATATTTCTGTCTTGCTTCCTCGGTATCGGCATCAATAAAATCTGTAACGCCGTTCACTAGCGCGTGCTTAAGCCTTTCTTCAACCGGCGTATTTCTCCACGCATCGTCTTTCTTTTCTTCTTTGCCCTTTGCCTTTACCGTTTCCGCAAAATTTACAAGGCGTTCGGTTGCATCTGGCCGGCGGTTCATGATCACATCTTCACACAGCTCGCGCAGCTGCGGCTCAATTTCATCATATACAACCAGCTGACCCGCGTTCACAATTCCCATATCCATTCCTGCCCTGATGGCATGAAGAAGGAATACGCTGTGCATCGCTTCACGTACATGATCATTTCCTCTGAACGAGAATGAAATATTGCTCACGCCACCGCTTATTTTCGTCAGCGGCATCTTTTGTTTTATCTGGCGTGTTGCTTCTATAAAATCAATTGCATAGTTATTATGTTCCTCAATACCTGTTGCGATAGCGAAGATGTTGGGATCAAATATGATGTCCTGCGGATCATATCCAACCGTTTCGGTAAGAATTTTATAAGCACGCTCACAAATTTCAACCCGCCTTTTTAATGTATCAGCCTGGCCCAACTCGTCAAACGCCATTACAATTACCGCAGCGCCGTAGCTCTGACAAATAATGGCCTGTTCAATGAACTTTTCCTCACCTTCCTTCATCGAAATGGAATTCACGATACATCTTCCCTGAACACATTTCAAACCTGCTTCAATGATTGAGAATTTCGAAGAGTCGATCATGATCGGGATCTTCGAAATGTCGGGCTCACTCTGCAACAGGTTCAGAAAAGTTGTCATTGCCTTTTCGCCGTCCAGCAATGCATCGTCCATATTCACGTCAAGAACCTGAGCGCCGCTTTCAACCTGCTGGCGGGCAACGCTTAGCGCTTCTTCGTATTTATTATCGCGGATGAGTCGTGCAAACTTTTTGGAACCAGTAACGTTTGTACGTTCTCCGATATTCACAAAATTGGTTTCGGGCCGCACAACCAGTGGTTCAAGCCCTGCAAGTCTCAGGTACGGTTTAATGTGAATCGTTTCACTCATAATTTCTTAGCATTTTATCCAATCGATAGAAATGACCGAACGTTAAACTGTTTCTTCAAGCACCGGCAACTGCCTGGGCTTGCAATCTCTTACGTGTTCGGCTATGTGCCTGATGTGGTCAGGCGTTGTGCCGCAACATCCGCCAACAATATTTACAAAACCAGCCTTTGCCCATTCCTCAATAAAGTGAGCGGTATCTTCAGGATGCTCGTCGTACTCGCCCATTGTATTTGGTAAACCCGCATTAGGATAAGCAGAAGTATAACAGGAAGCAATCTGGCTGAGCTCTTCTATGTGAGGGCGCATTTCCTTTGCTCCCAGCGCGCAGTTAAGCCCAATGCTTAATGGTTTTGCGTGCATCACGGAAGTATAAAATGCTTCCAGTGTCTGACCGCTTAAGGTCCTGCCCGACGCGTCTGTTATTGTGCCACTGATCATGATTGGTAACTGCTTCTGAACCGTATCCCTGAAATATTTTTTGATCGCGAAGATCGCGGCCTTCGCATTCAGCGTATCAAAGATCGTTTCAACTAGCAGCAGATCAACTCCACCTTCCACGAGGCCTTTGACCTGCTCATAATACGCGCTCACGGCTTCGTCAAAAGTAAGCGCACGGTAACCAGGATTATTCACATCAGGAGAAAGTGAAAGTGTCTTATTCATGGGGCCAATGGCGCCCGCTACAAAAGGACCAGGCTCGCCTTCGGCCAGTAAAGCGCTTGCCAGGAATTCGTTAACCGCTTCCCTTGCGCATTTTGCCGCCTCTAGATTGATCTCGTACGCCAGCGATTCCATGTTGTAATCGGCCAGTGAAACGCGCTGCGCGTTAAAGGTGTTGGTTTCAATTATGTCGGCCCCCGCCTCCAGGTATTCTTTATGAATACTGCGGATGATCTGCGGCTGAGTCAGGCAAAGCAGGTCATTATTTCCTTTAAGGTCAGATGGCCAGTCTTTGAACCTTTCACCGCGATAATCAGCTTCAGTCAGCTTATACCGCTGGATCATGGTTCCCATTGCCCCATCAATGATGAGGATCCGTTCGTTCAGCAAATCCCGGATGCTTTTCATGTTCATACAATTAAAATGGTAAACAAATGCTCTGAACTGATGTTCGAAGCAGCTGCTTCACTACAAAACCGCATAAACGTTGGGAAACTATCAGTGGAGTGTTTCTTGGCGTTTATTAGTTCTGTTTGTCAAGCTGAACTACATCAGTTTTATCAGTAGCTGCTTCAGATCCAGGCCGAACAATAAACAAATCCGCCTGAAATCAGGGTCAAAGATAAACGCATTAACGTGAAATGCAAAATCAGCGGCGGGATACATAGTTTTCCACCGGAAGCCGGTTGCTGATGCTTCGTGCAAGCGTAAGCTCGTCTGCATACTCAAGCTCACCTCCAAAAGCAATTCCCCGGGCAATGGTGGTAATGCGTACTTCGGCGCCCTGAAGCTTCTTCTGGATGTAATAAATAGTAGTATCGCCCTGAATAGTGGGGTTCAGGGCAAAGATCAGCTCTTCGGTGCCCTCTTTCTGAACCCTTGAAACAAGGGCTTCAATGGTCAATTGATCAGGGCCAATGCCATCGAGTGGTGAGATAATACCTCCCAGCACATGGTATGTTCCGCTGAATTGCTGGGTACTCTCAATTGCAATCACATCCCTGATATTTTCGACTACGCAGATCAGCTGCTGCTTGCGCATGGAGTTTGCGCAGATTGAGCAGATGTCGGCATCTGCCACATTATAACAACGCTGGCAAAAGCGGATCTCGTTGCGCATTCTGGAAATGATCTCGCTGAAATGCGTTACTTCCGCCGCGTCCTGCTTCAATAAATGAAGTACCAGCCGCAATGCAGTTTTCTTTCCAATGCCCGGAAGCTTTGAAAATTCATTAACGGCATTTTCCAGTAAAGCAGAAGAAAATTGCATCCGGCAAAGATAAGAATAAGACGCCTGTGAAGGATTGGCTGACTATAAGGTTATGTCGATCTCGTTATCCCAGTTAGGCTTCACGTTCAGCTTCCTGGTCAGGGGCTGAACTTTTTCGGGTTGCCGTCGAGTGCCAAAGAATTCACCCGGATCCCATTTGCCATTCCGGTTCTCATCAAACAGGATACGCATATCGTATTCACCGGGGACAAAAAGCCTGATGTTTACATCCCGGCCCGTGAAAATATGGGTGTATTTGACCTGGTCGTTCTGCACAAATAGCAACACAGGATTTTTGCTCATGTCGAGGTTAAGAAAACGCAATTTCAATGTACCATAATCAGATTCCTTTTTGGTCCTGAAGCTGAGCGTGTCATTCCTTAACAGTTTTCTTCCCAGCGTGTCTTCGGCAAAATCCTTGTCAACAATTACGTTGTAGCTTAAGTTACCTGACCAGGGATATTTAAGCGAGAGCATTTTCCTGCTTGTATCTAAAGTAATTGAAGGATTGGGAATGGTATTGAACTGCTCATCAGTAAAGCGGATCTTGGTTGAATCGAATGTTCGCAGTGGAGTCACAAATCGTATTTCAAGATTGTTCAGCAGGTCAAGCTGACCATTTTCGATATTTGTTCCAACCCTCAGTATTTTTTCCTGTGCGGTATTGGCACGGGGTGCACGGCCGCCTGTAGCGCCACCGGCCGTTGTACTGCGGGCAGGTTTTTTGTCTTCTTCTTCAACATAAGCATAAAGCGTAACGGGAGTGGCCCCAGGCCCGGATTCCACGGGTTGTTCGGCAAAACCGAACAGCTGCGACTTAGAAAGATATTTTCTGCTTCCTCCTTCGTCCTTCAGCGTATAAATTGCAAAAGTTCCGGATGGCAGGTTATTGAAAGTAAAATTTCCATCCCTGTTAACCCGCGTATAATAACGCGGCCTGTCCTTTATAACAGCCGAATCATCCAGGCTGGTGTGCAGCATTACTATCAGCGTGCTGTCGGTGCCGCCCGAATGCGCCAGTATAACCCGGCCGCTTAAACGAAGTGTATCAAACTCGGGACCCGTGGTAAATATATAAGTGAAGTCTTTCAGTTCGTTTCCTTCATTGACATCGCGGATCGCGCTTCCGAAGTTCAGTGAATAGGTAGTGTTTTCTTCCAGTGTGTCCTTGATCCTGATGGTCACGGTGCGGAGTTTGTTATCAACCACCGGAATGTTTTTGAGTGTGGGTGAAATGATCAGGTTCTCCATCACATTGTTCAATTCAACAAATTCATTAAACACCAGGGTGATCCTGCCCGATCGGAAATTTCTGGTCGAATCGTCGGGATTTGCTTCAACCAGTACCGGCGGGAGGGAATCTCTCAGCCCGCCAGAGGGTGGTATCATGTTGGCACAGCCCGAAAGGCCAATGCCATCGGCTATCAGAAATACAACGACCAGGACCGTAAAAACAAGCTTTATTGAAGAAGGTCTTTTCATGAACGCGGTGGCAAACTTAACAGGTTTCTTCGCATTCCCCCTCTTATGATCCTTAAAAATCAGATAAATTATAATCTTCCTCCTCTTCTTTCAACTCATGAAGAGCAACCGCCATGTCATTTGTCTTAACAAAACGGCACCAGTGACATTCCTCTTTACCACATCCAACATAAAATTCGTGGTTGCGGATCTTTTCCCAAACCGTTGTTATCTGTTGGGTGACAAAATCTATGTCCGACTGCTGGATCTGCAGTTTTATTTTGTGATAATTCTTCTTTTTATCAGGCTCTACAAAGTCGAATTCGGTGCTCACTATTTCCCACCCACGCTCATTATTATCTGCCAGTATCTTGTAAAAAACGGCCTGCCTCCAGTAATCTCCACCATTGGGCTCTTTGTCTGAGGGAGGTTGAAGCTTTTTCTTCGATTTTTCCGGATCACCGGTCTTATAATCCACCACATTTACCCTTTTCCCATCAAATTCCAGCTTATCGAGCTTGCCCTTCAGGGGAACGCCTTTCACAACCACATTCCTGATATTTCTTTCTACCGCTACGATCTTGTTCCACGACCCGATGTATTTATCGTAATAGTTGCTTAGAACTTCATGGCCGTATTCAAGCCGTCGCGCAAATTGTTCCCTTGTAAAATTTTCACGATGGCGGTGCATGTACCAATCGAACCACGAGATGAATTTTTCCTTTGGTTCGAAACGATTCTTGTTTTCCTGCATCGTGGCAAACAATCTTTCAAGCGCGTAGTGGACCGATGAACCAAATTCTGAAGCCTCGTTCTTTGGCGACGGAATTCTGATCAGGTTCCGGTAATAGAATTCAAGCGGACAGTTGAGATAATTGGAAAGAGCAGTTACATTCATTACAAATTTATCCAGCAGCCGCTGAACAAAATCTGTTTCCATAGTTGCTATTTCCGGTGCGGCATCCCTGAATTGCAGGATCTGGAAATCTGTAAATATTTCATCGTCAAGAAATACCTTTTCAACCGGTATCTCATGTCTGGCTTCTGCGATGAACATAGAAGGCTCAAGTTCCTTACCATCATTATTATACCTGCAATACGATATGGCCAGGTGCTGTTCAGCCCTTGTCAGGGCCACATAGAATAACCTCCTGAGTTCTTCGTCGTCACTTTGTTTAGCCATTGAGCTGAATATATTATCCGGCAGACTATATCCCCTCCCGGGTTTCTTCTTCTTTTCCCAGAAACAGGAGTTACAGGCCGCGAAGAACACATATTCAAATTCAAGCCCCTTCGATCCATGAGCTGTCAGCAGGTTCACACCTTTGTCGGTACCGCTGACCTGAACTAGCGGAAGGCTGAGTCCTTCCTTTTCCATAAGTTCAACTATTGTTACCAGGTGTTGCAGATCAAGGTCAGGATTACGCCTTGTTTCTTCTTTTACAAAATCGTACAATCCGGTAAGTACCTGCATTTGCCAGATCTTATCCGGCGCATTCATAATAGCGTTCAGCACACCGGTTTGCCGGACGATGTTCTCCAGCAAGGTCTGAAGCGTAACATTTGGAACATCTCCAATAAGGTTTTCAAGAATGACAGACGCTTTCTTTAATCCCTCATGCAACCCGGTGCTGAAGAGATCGCGGGGAGGCGTATTCGCTTTTTCGTAAAGCAGCCTTCTGATTGATGTTTTGTTTTCAGTGAATTGCTTCTCCGCAACTTCAACGCTTATTTTTGCGATCTCGATCGGAGGTATCCTGAACCAGTTGAAATGAAGAATTTCAAACAGCATTTCGTCGCCGCCGTATGGAATATCCATTTCGGCAGCCAGGTATTTAAGGATAAGGATGATCTTTTGGGCTAGCGGGATTTCAAGAATGTTCAGGCTTCGTTTACTGAATACCGGGATCTTCTGCAGCCGGAAATATTCAAGCAGCTCATCGCCATATTTATTTTCCTTGTAAATAACTGCGATCCGTCCGGGTGCTACCTCCCGGGCAAGCAATTTTTTCACACGAAGCGTAATATCTATCATCTCATGCCTTGCGGTTTCGTACTCCCTGATCTCCGGTAAATGATCCTTATCTATGAGAAGCGGGTTAGATGACAATAATTCTTTGCTCAACCCCTGCATCTGGGTTATCATGCGATCGATATTGCGATCGATGAGCATTTTGGACATATCCAGTATTGGCTGCGTAGAGCGGTAATTGTTGGTGAGGACAACCGTGAGCAGATCCTGTTTGTAGCTTTCCGCAAAAGCAAGCATGTTCTCAACGTTTGCTCCCTGAAATCGATAGATGCTCTGATCATCGTCGCCCACAACAAACACATTGGGTTTTTCCCAGTAATTGATCAGAAGTTGCACCAGGCTGTTTTGTGTACCGCTGGTGTCCTGGTATTCATCAACAAGTATGTAAAGGAATTGTTCCTGGTATCTTGCAAGCAATTCCTTGTTTTCCCTGAACGCGGCTATCACCCAGTTGATCATGTCGTCGAAATCATAGCGGTTGCGCACGCGCATCAGTTGCTGAAAACGGTCGAACTCATTTACGGCTGCGCGAAGCTTTGCCATCCTGTTCTTTTCAGCTTCAATTTGGTCAACCTTGAGATCACCAGCCTTGTATGATTTTCCTGTTCTTTTATAAATGTATTCATCCCTGTTTGGAAGGTCCAGCAGGTATTCATCAATTTTCTGATTGATAAAAGCCGGAGTCCAGCCTTCACGCTTCATGGTGCTGAACAGGATTTGAAGCGGACCGATCTCATAATATACATCACCCCTGTATCTTTTTAGCGGATGGTTTTTGGGAAATGAGTCAATGAGTTGTCTGAACAGTTCTATCTTTTCAAGGTCTGATATCGGATCGAGTGAGGTCTTTTCAAATAATGAAAGGTTTTCCTGTATTACTTCATGGCAAAACGCGTGAAAGGTGTGGATGTTTACCTTGTATGCATCAGGACCAATGAATTCAAGAAGCCGCCTGCGCATAGCAATTACACCGGCATCGGTGTAGGTAAGGCAAAGTATGTTGCCCGGAGCGGCGTCGGTTTCCAATAGTATTTTTCCGATCCTGGCTGCGAGGATCTGTGTTTTACCGGTGCCCGGCCCGGCTATAACCATAACCGGACCTTCTATCGCATTCACCGCTTTTTGCTGTGCCTCATTGAGTTTCCGGTATGTTTGAAGGAATTTTTCTGATAAATTTTTGTGGTAAGCGCTCATAACCAAAATTAATGTTTGGCAGTGGGGGCTGCTTCAATAAATATCAACAAAAACAGGTTTTTAACGGGTAAAACTTATAATCCGGCCTTCCGATAAAATATAAGAACACTCCTTTACGTTTAAATCGGGATTTTATATGTGAAAAGTCTATCCTGAACACGGCAATTCTGTGTCAGCGATTGCTTTTAAGGAATCAAATATCCCGGATATTTCAGAACCAAACCAATATGAAAAACCAGAAAAGCCTTCGAATTTTCATCCTGGCGGATGACGCCTGGCACGGCTCCATGCTGGAGCAATCTGCTTCTCTTAATCCCGATTACGAGGTTAAGCTTTTCAACAATGCCGAAACTTTTTTCCAGCAATTGCATGAGCAACCCGATGTTGTTGCACTGGACCTTCCGTTGCCCGGCCTTGAAAGTCTCGACGTACTGAGGCGTATTAAATCAGAACAACCCCGCATCAAAGTAGTTGTTATTTCCGGCAAGGAAGAGTCGCCTGCCTGTGTACAACTGCTGAAACAGGGAGCGTTTGAATGTATTGTGAAGGACGACCATGTACAGGATCGCCTCTGGAATACACTTTTGCATTTGCAGGAGATCATTTCATTGAGACAGGAACTGGCACATCTGAAAGCGGGTCCTGAACTTTATGAGTTGAACGGACATACTAACGGACATGCGAATGTGAATGGTAATTCACTCAGCCATCTGTTCGTTAAGGAATCATCACTCAGGGAGTATGAATGCCAGATCATTCAGTATTACCTTGAGAAATACAATAAGGATGTGTTGCTGGTTGCCAAAAAGCTCGACATCGGCAAATCAACCATCTACAGGATGATACAGAATGGAGAAATAAGAAAAGGGGTGGCCTAACCGGGCACCCTTGTAATATATTTTTCGATCTGCTTGATCTGGCTGACTATCTCAGGGGTAGTCGGCTTTAGTGCTTTGGCCTTTCTGAAAAAATCTTTAGCTGCCCTGAATTCTCTTTTATTCATCATTATGCTGCACATCTGCAGGTAAGCCGCAGCCTGGTTTTCTTTATCAGGCAAGCCCTTTTTCAGTGCCTGACGGATATAACTTTCGGCCTGTCTCAGGTCGTTCTTTTGAACAGACAACATCCCCATCTGCAGGAGGCTCGCGCCTTCAGCTTCCTTCATAGGCATTCCCAGATCCAATCCCTTTTTCATGTGCTTTTCCGCCGAAGTGAAATCCTGCTTCATCATTGCCAGGTTTCCTTTCAGCGTATAGTAAACCGAACGGATAGGTTTGTATAAAAGGTTAGGGAACTTAATTGAGTTTAAGACTCTTTCCGCTCCTTCCATATCACCTTTTTCCATGTATTCCTGTATGAGACGCAGCGGACCGAAAAAGAAATGACTGAATATCAGAATTGCGGCAATGAGGTAAAGAAAAAATGCCGCCCAGAAGCCTGCCGCTATATTCAAAGCAACACCACCGATTATCAATGCGGCTGCCACGTAAAGACGATACCTGATCAGCCAGTTATAGAATTTCATAATAAGTATCTTTTATGCAAAGGAAGGCAAATATAAAGCCCCGGCTGCAAATGCTTTGATTTGCCTGCCGGGGCTACTTTAAATATGCCGATTATTGTCTATTCAGGATGCTGATCCCTTCCTCGCTGTCCTTCGCCTTTTTGCCCTGTTGCGTGTCCTTTGGTATGAGGAATCATGCGCTCGTCACCCTCCTGACTATCTCTCATCTGCTCAGAACGTTGTGTGTTTCTTACTTCGCTTTCTTTTTGCAGATCATCCTTACCTCGGTTATCGAATTCCTCCTGTTGACGATGCCTCGAATCAGAACTCTTTGGATTGATGTCTGATTTTGCCGGTATATCTCTTTTATCTTTTTTATCTTTTGACATTGTTTTAATTTTTAAGTGATCGGATCATTTTTAAATACAAATCTTTACGCCCGGTATGGACGTAAAGATTTGTTTGGCAAGACAATCGGTTTATTATTGATCGTCTTTTCTTTGTCCTGAACCCATGCCTGAACTTCCAGAACCGCTTCCGCCAGTGCCGCTGCGCTCACTGCCCATTCCGCCCTGTTGGCCTTGTTGACCTTGTTGGCCTGGTTGTCCGCTGCGCTGACCTTGCTGTCCCTGCTGGCCTTGTTGTGAGCCACCAGAAGTGTTCTGATCCCTGCCACCTTGTGAACCAAATCCGCTTTCCTGTCCTTGTCCCGTACCCTGATCACGCTGATCGCGCTGATCGCGTTGACCTTGTCCTTGCTGGCCTTGACCCTGTGAAGGATTGTTTTGACCGGAAGTGTTTTGATTCTGGCCAGGATTTCCTTGCTGGTCTCTGTTTTTTTCTGCCATAAACTTAAATTTTAAGGTGAAAGAAAAATTTTTAGCCTTATTCAGCATTCAGATCGTAATCAATTGATGACAACAACCAGGCTCGCCTGTCCCGGTTTTCATTGTCGTGATTGCTTCTTTCCATATCCTGCTCGCCCGAACTTCTTTCAGGGTGAGCCGCGTTTTGCCTGCGACCATCATTCATATTCCTTTCATCTTCTCTTCGGCCGCGTTCGTTATGGATTCTTGAATTTTGTGACATATCCCCGATTTAAAAAATTAGCAATGATGGTTGATGATAGTAGTGTGAAAAAATTATGCCCTTTTGGTACGTACCGGATCGCACACTTAATAGTGGCATTTCTGGCGCTGAGGCTGAAACACAATCGTTTCGTGAGGAATGAAATCAACAATTAGGATTGACAGGCAGAACTGTTGCAAAAATCGGATGGGTAAAATCGTACTCAATTGCTACAGAAATCAATAATCATTAGTCTGCATGCGAATGCAGTAAAGTAAATTAATAGCTGAAAGACAGATACTTGCATCTTTTACAAAACAGATGGTTGGGGTCAGCAAGATTTTCGCATATACTTCAAAAAACTAGTGACTTATGGCAGTAAATACACCAACTCAGGAAAATAATCAGGTTAATGTACCAGAGCGTGGTACGAATATCATAAATGTTGATTGGCAGGAACGTGTGTTATCAGCAGGCGTAGGTGGATATTTGTTAGCGGCAGGATTGAAGAACCTCACAAAAAAACCAATACGTGGTTTGCTGCAAACAGCAATCGGCGGATTCCTGGTATACAGGGGCTCATCTGGAAATTGCCCGGTTTACAGCAGCATCGGAAAAACATCCAACGCCACACACGCCACATCTGTGAATATCAGAACATCGATGGTTGTAAACAAACCGAGGCATGAAGTATATCAATTCTGGCGCAAATTGGAAAACCTTCCAAGATTCATGAAGCACCTTCTTACTGTAAGGGAATTGGATGCAAAGCGGTCACATTGGGAAGCAGTAGTGCCTGGTAATGTTGCTACCATTAAATGGGATGCGGAAATAGTAAAGGAAAGAGAAGGCGAATTCATCGGATGGCAGTCTGTTCCAAATGCTACTATCGAGAACGCGGGTAAGGTTGAGTTTCGTGATATAGATAACGGCCAGGGAACAGAGATCGATGTTGTCATCAGCTACAGGCCACCAGCTGGTCAGTTAGGAAGCGGCATTGCACAATTCCTGAACCCGGTAGTGGAGAAACTTATCAAACAGGATATAATGGGATTCAAAGATTATATAGAGGGTAATTATGCCGCAGTACAGGGTGGCCAGCATCAAAGCGGCATGCCAACAGGTAATATGGCAGTTCATTAACCAGTTTATATAGCCCTTGTTCAGTTTTTACGTGGCGAAGCATCATTGCTTCGCCATTTTTTATTTTAGGAGGTTTGTCTTTTGTGACTTTCTGATCCTTAAAAAGAGTTCCGCATCGTAGATTTACGATATCGGCGAACTGAACTATTAATTAAATTTGGTTTATCCCCTATCCCCAACCCAATTCATCCTTCGCAATTTCCACCTGATTTACGCTTCCCGATAACTACAATCACTTGTTGACTGTATGCTTTCTTGTTATGAAAATTCAGGAAATGAAATGTGCATTTACAGTAGATGTAGAAGATTGGTTCTGTTCACACAACCTTCAGCAAAGCATCAGCTATAACGATTGGAACAATCTTGAAGGAAGGGTGGAGAGAAATACGCATCGGCTGCTTAAGCTGCTTGACTGGCACCATGTGAAAGCAACTTTCTTTGTGCTGGGATGGGTAGCGGAAAAATATCCTTCACTTGTGAAGGACATTGCTTCCATGGGTCATGAAATAGGCTCGCATGGATACAGGCACCAGCTTGTTACAAAAATGACCAGGAAAACATTTTCAGAAGATCTGATTCTTTCTATTGATTCGATCAGGGACAGCTGCGGTATAATGCCGGTTGGATACAGGGCTCCCGCGTTCTCTATTACTGAAAAAACATTGTGGGCACTTCAGATATTAAAGGAGGCAGGCTTTAAGTACGATTCCTCAATTTATCCGATCTCCATGCATCCTGATTATGGATTTCCCGGAGCATCATTAGTTCCTTACGAGCCTGTTCCTGGTTTAACAGAAATTCCAATGAGCTGCTCCGAAAAATGGGGCATGCGTATTCCATGCAGCGGCGGCGCATATCTTCGATTTTTCCCTTACACGGTATTCACAAAACTGGTTAAAGAAGTTTTGAACGCAGGACGTCCTTATATTTTTTACATCCATCCATGGGAGCTGGATAAGGATAGTCCGCGGGTGCCTCTGCCTTTTCTGAAGTCTGCCCGGCATTATGCTAACCTCCACACCACAGAACAAAAGCTCAACAGGCTTTTGCAGGAGTTTGAGTTTACATCAATCAATAAAATTTTTGAAAATGTCAGTTACGATGATCAGCCGGTTAGTGCCAGATAGCACCGTCCGTACAGAGGCCAGCCTTATTCCGAAGACTGAACGGATTACTATTCCACACAGGTATCTCAGCGTTCGCCGGTGGTTGGAAGTTTTTTTGATAATTGCGCTGTTTCCTCTTGTTGTTAGCGTGTGTCTTGTGATTGCCATATTAATTTCGTTTGAATCGAAAGGAGGTGTTTTATTTGTTCAGCGCAGACCGGGGAAAAATGGCATTTTTTTCAGGATGTATAAATTTCGTACGATGTACAGCAACTCGTCGGAAGAGAAGCTTGCTATGGAAGCAGATGATCGCATTACCGGTTTGGGCAGGTTCCTTAGAAAATACAGGCTTGATGAATTACCGCAGTTGTGGAATGTATTGAGCGGAGAGATGAGTATCATCGGCCCAAGGCCTGTTCCTTACAACTTTTATAATGTTTATCTGAAAGAGGTGCCAGGTTATAAGCTGCGGCATCTGATCAAGCCGGGTATCACAGGGCTTGCTCAGGTGTTACAGGGATACACCCGTACAGTAGATGAAGAACGCATGAAATTTACGTACGACCTGTATTACATAAATAATATTTCGTTTAAAATGGATTTGTCAATAATGCGGCGAACAGTATTACATATTGTAAAAGGTAAATCCTGAAATCAAATTAATAGAGAACAATCTTACGCTCCTGGCTCAGCCGATTCGTAAAAATGTAATTTCATTTTTTACAGTTGAAAATCTCTCTCAAATAGCAGACTCATCAGCAGCTTTACATTGGATTTCCTCTCTTGAACATATTTCTATTCACTTCCAACCCGCGCCGGACGTGAATTCTAAAACACTATTGTTAAAAGTTCACGCAGCTAGCTATATAATTTTCAATCTTTTAAACTTATCACAGGCCTGATCTTAACAGTTGTATTTTCTTTAATATTCTCTGGCATTCTTTATGAAATATACCCTGTGAAACTAAAATTCAATTATCGATTAAAATTAGACTTATGAAAAAGTTATTATCCGTATTTGCAATAGCTGGTTCATTAACGATGGCCGCTTGTAGCAGCAACCCTAACGCTGCTCTTCAGAATGAAAAAGGAGTGACCTTTTCCGATACGGCAGGGTTAGCTCAGTTCCGTGAATGGAAAGCCCAACAGGCAATGGCTGAAATGTATGCCGCCGCGGCAGCAACAGCTGTAACACCTGTTGTAGCAAATAATACAACTACGGCAAGACGCAGTTCGCCTGTGCGCCAGTCAAGTCGTACTGTAAGCCAGAACCGGTCAATAGGATCTACTACTCAGTATCCTGCGAAGCCTGCAAAAAAAGGCTGGAGCAAGGCTGCTAAAGGTGCTGCAATTGGTGCCGGTGGTGGTGCTATCATTGGAGCAGTAGTGAATAAGCGTAACCGCGCTGTAGGTGCAGTGATAGGTGGTGTAGCCGGTGGTGCAGTTGGTTATGGTATTGGCCGCTCAATGGATAAAAAAGACGGACGTTACTAACCGTAGTAACAAGATTTTTCTGAACGCGGGGCTTTATTATACTTTATGTATATGAAGCCCCGCTTCATTTTGAACCAGCCATTCGGACCAGCTCAACCCGGTTCAAGGTATAACTCAGGTAGGAATCGCCCGTCCTGAAATTTTTATTTTCATCAAGTATGAATAAAACATTTTCGTCGCCCTGAAGCAAAAAGAATTCAGGACCCTGCTTTCCGGCGATCAGCTTAAAAATAACCGCGTCAGGATCTGAAGGACGTCCTTTGATTATTTCCCATGTTCCTTCGCATGACTGATCCCTTTGCTGTCCCCGGCAGAAATTTCCAAGCATTGAGTAGGTTGTTGGTTTACCGCTACTGGCATCTTTGTAAAGGGTAAGCCGGTATTTTATTTTTATACAATCACCTGAAACATTTAATCGCAGTTGTTTTGCAATTTCCCGGCAGGGAGGCCGCCCTTCAAATACGCCATAAACTGCAGGGCCTGCAGGTAGGTTTCTGTTAGTCGGGCTTTTTGAAAGAACATTATCACGTGCAAGTGTTTGTGAATTTGCATTCTCTGTGTAAAACAGAAGGGTTGCAAATATCAGATATGATATTAATCCAATGGCGGCCCGTGAATATGAAAACAAACTATTCATTTGGTTCTGTTAAATGTAAAGCTCCATGCTGCCGAGCCGATCATAAGCCTGTTGTCGGAATCAAGCAGATGCAGCAGCTGGTCGTTCAGCTTTACGAATGATACAGGCATATCAGATTTATCTGAAAATAACTGGTAGATCACCGCTTTCTTATCTGAAACTCTGCCAGCTGCTATTTTCCAGTTGCCTTGTAATTCAGCTGTTATGCCTCCGCCCTTTAAGCCGGTAGTATTAGGCTCAGACATTCCATAACTATATTGGAGAATATATTTATCGGGCGATTGTGTTCCTGGTAGCAGATAAAGCGTCAACACACATTTTATGAATTCGCATTTAGCATCTGTTGGAATTCCCGGAAAAGGCTTGCTTCCTTTATTGCATGGAATGCTGGCTTCAAAGATTCCCATGAGCTGGCTTTTGTCCTGGCTCAGAGAAGACAGGAAAAAAATCATAAACAAAAGGAGCGCAACAAATGATCTCACGATTTCTGTTGTTTGACTGAAAGTAGCATTGTATAATGATACCCTTATGAAAATTACACTTAATTCCAGTAATTCTTGACAAACTGCATCTATTGGCCGGATTGAAAGGAATAAATAATTTTAATGTATGGAAGCTGACATCCATACACTGTTCAGGTCGGATTTTTATACCATCCGCGATTTCAAATGCAGGTGTACAGACTGCCGTACATCAAAGCCTGAGTATAGTGATACTTTTTGCATCAGCTTTGTCCGCAAGGGAAATTTTGTCTTTAATGTGTTCCGGCATTCTCTTGATTCTTATACCGGGTGCGTACTCATAACGAAGCCCGAATATGAGCGCACAGTTACACACGCGCATGCGGTTCCTGATGAATGTACCATATTTGATTTCAGAAAGGATTTTTATAAAGAGCTGATAACCCGCTATGGCAAGACAAAATTCTTTTCCGACAATGATCTGCATTCCACCCTGTACACCACTGACGCTGAAACTGAATTCCTCCATTTCTATATCTTAAGACTGATTGCTAAGCGTTCTGCCAGTAAACTTCAGGTAGATAATCTGGTAATCGGGATCATTAATAAAGTATTGAATGGAATAACTGACTACAAACCCAACGATCAGCTCAACGACCGGTTGAAGAGGAATCATCTTTATACCATTGAAATGGCGAAGGAGTATATGTCTGAAAATTTTAACGAGGATATTTCCTTAATGGATATTGCCAATCATTGCCATATAAGTCCCTTTCATTTCAGCCGTATTTTCAAAACTTTCACTTCATACTCTCCTCACCAGTTCCTGACCGGTATACGCCTGAAGCATGCCGAATTGCAATTAATGAATACAACACAACCGGTAGCGGATATAGCATTCTCTTCTGGTTTTAACAGCCTCGTGCATTTTATCGCGGCTTACCGCCAACGTTATGGCTTTTCTCCTGGAAAGCAAAGAGCTATCAGCAAAATAGATGATGTGGCGCTGTGAAGTAGCGTAGTTAAATTCAGGCTTGCCAGAGAAAACAGCAAGATTCCTTAATTCCTTTTTCTTTTCCCAAACTACGTTTGCTCATAAAATTTATGAATATGAAAGAGCAAGTTTTAGCTACGATCAATGACAGATTATTGGCCACGCTGGATAATTCCAGGAATTACACCATCGCGGTGGCAGAAGCAATGCCTTCGGAATCCTACAGTTTTAAACCGGTTAAAGACGTGTGGAATTTTGGAGAGCAGATCCATCATATAGCGTACGGTATTCAATGGTGGGAATCAAATTATGTAAAAGGAGTAAAAACAGAATGGGCTCCGCCTGCTGTTAGCGGAGGAAAGACAACACTGATCTCAAATCTTAAAAAAGCATACGCCGAACTTGAGAAAACCCTCAATAAAGGAAAACTTGATGACGATGCTGTGAGCGGCTTTCATGCCACCATCGATCACATCACTCATCATCGTGCGCAATGTGTATTGTATCTGAGGGGGAATGGGATTACGCCGCCGGAATATAGTTATTAAGTCAAAATGTAAAATGAAAAATTCAAAATGTAGGCGTAAATAAAATGTAAAATGTAAAATGTAAAATTCAAAATATGTTCACTAACGTCGACTGATAAAATAATATAGTCATCGAAGTATTTTACATTTTACATTTTGAATTTTACATTTTACATTTCATTTGCCTTCCCCATTTTGAATTTTTCATTTTGAATTTTTCATTTTCCCCGCCCACCCCCTCATTCCACCATCCAGCCCACTTTTTTTCCACTTACCGAAAATTTTTTTGGTTCACTGAACGGTGTTCAGTATGTTTGTGGCCAACTTGGAAAAATGACAGTAGCATCCCGGAAACATAGAGAGAAAGAGGAAATGCGCGCCCTGATACTGGACGCCGCCAAGAAGATATTCCTGGCAAAGGGATATTACCAGGCAAGCATCCGCAACATAGCGGAAATGATTGAATATAGCCCGGGTACTATCTACTTGTATTTCAAGGAGAAAGACGAAATTTTCCATGCCCTTCATGAAGAAGGATTCCGTCGGTTCCTTACCCAGATGCAGCCGTTGCAGCACGTATCGGAGCCCTTTGAGAGGTTAAAGGCCATGGGCAGGGTATATATGGACTTTGCCAGTAAAAACAAAGACTTTTACGACCTTATGTTCATAATGCAGGCCCCGATGAACCATGAAAAAGAAGAAGAGTGGGAAATGGGTCACCAGGCATTGAATTACCTCAAGGATGTGCTCAGGGATTGCCAGGCCACTGGCAGATTCCAGGGAAAGGACATTGAGTATCTGTCATTTACAATATGGTCCGCCCTCCATGGAATGTGCGCGCTTTATTGCCGCGAAAGATGCCACGCCTATCACGATAAAGGACTGGAAGCTGGAGATCTTATGGCACATGGCTACGAGTATTTTATTGAAATGCTTGCCAAAGTCTAAATTTTTTTGCCGTACATATGAACAGTGTTCATTATATAAACATTGATTATTAACCGTTGATTATGCACCGTTTATTAGTTGTTCTTATGCTATTTTTCATAGCAGGACAAAAAGCCTTTACGCAAGAAATTCCGCAGGAATATTTAGACCAGGCAATGCAGGATAACCTGGTATTAAAAGAGAAAAAAATCGCCCTGGACAAGAGCCTCATTGCGTTGAAAGAAGCCAGGTCGCTATTTCTTCCAACAACCTGGCTGGAAGCGCAATACACCCTGGCTCAAGGTGGCCGGTCAATAGATTTTCCTGTAGGTGATATGCTCAACCCGGTTTATAAGACACTCAACGAGCTAACTAATTCCAACAGCTTTCCGGTGATCAGGAATGTATCCGAACAATTATTACCAAATAACTTCTATGATGTCAGGGTGAAAACAACAATGCCCCTGATCAATCCCGATATAAGGATCAATAAAGAAATCCGGCACCAGCAAACACTGCTGCAACAAAACGAAATTGACATCTATAAAAGAACACTGGTTAAAGAACTTAAGATCGCATACTACAACTACCTGGTTGCGGGCAATGCGGTAGCAATTTATCGCAACGCGCAGGAACTGGTTGATCAGAACCTCAGGGTGAATGAATCATTGCTTCGGAATGGTAAAGGATTGCCTGCTTATGTTTCGAGGGCCGAAAGCGAAGTGAAACAGGTGTCGAGCCAGCTGCAAAGTGCGTTGAATGATCAGAAGAACGCAAAAGCGTATTTCAATTTTCTTCTTAACCGTTCGCTTACCGATTCAATTGTTGTAAAGGAGCCAGAGTTGGATGAGAGCAGGTTGCCATTGCTGGAATCTACCGGCAACGTTTCATCACGTGAGGAATTGAAAAGCCTTGATCTGGCAAGAAGCATTAATCAAAGTGTGCTGAAGATGAATCGTTCGTTCAGAACACCAAAGCTGAATGCGTTCCTGGATCTTGCTTCACAGGGATTTGATTTCAGATTTAACAACAAATCGTTTTTTTATCTTGGGGGACTTCAGCTGCAGGTGCCCATATTCACTGGCAAAAGAAATTTATATAAAATAGAACAAACTACTCTGGATAGTGAGGCGCTTCGCATTAATACCGCACAGGTTAAGCAGCAAATTGAACTGGCCGCTTTTGTTAGCCAGAATGCCGTAGTTACTTCTTATAATAATTACCGCGCTGCTGTAAAGCAACAGGAAGCCGCAAGAAATTATTTCAAGCTGATCGACCGCGGCTTCAAAGAAGGAGTGAACAGCTTCATCGAATTCCTGGATGCCCGTAATCAATTGACCACAGCACAACTTCAAACCACCATCAATAAATTCAAAGTGTTCAGTGCACTTGCAGAACATGAAAGACAAACTGCATCCTATTCAATCAGATAAAACAACCGTTATGCGAATATTCTTCTTACTTTTTATCGTCGCTGTGATGGCTGAAGCCTGCGGTGGACGCGCCAATGAAAAACAAGTTTCAAAATCTCCCGAACTTATCCCTGTAAAGCTTGTTCCTGTGAACCAGCAGTCGAATTCACAAGTGATCAGCGCCTCAGGTCTTGTAGGTACAGAGAACGACGCCCGGCTTTCATTTAAGATCGGCGGAGTCATTGATAACATACTTGTAAAAGAGGGACAGCTGGTAAAAAAAGGCCAGTTGCTTGCAACGCTGAAATCAACTGAAATTTCTGCGCAGGTGCAGCAGGTTCATCTTTCAGTGGAAAAGGCGCAACGCGATTACCAACGTATTTCAAACCTGTATAACGACAGCGTAGCTACGCTGGAACAACTGCAGAATGCAAAAACAGGTGTAGAGATCGCCCGGCAAAACCTTCAGCAGGTGGCATTCAACCAGCAATACGCAAAAATTTATGCGCCATCCGACGGCTTTATTATCCGAAAACTGGCGAATGTAGGTGAGCTGGCTAACCCCGGATCGCCAATACTATTCATGAATGCGGTTTCGCAGAATAGCAAATGGATATTGAAAGCCGGTGTAAGTGACAAAGAATGGTCATCTGTTGAAACCGGAAATAAAGCTACCATCAGCTTCGACGCCTTTCCAGGTAAAGTGTTTCCTGCTATCGTTAGTAAAAAGGCAATGGCCGCCGATCCCGTAAGTGGTTCATTCGAATTGCAGCTTCAGGTTGATTTTGGAAAGGATCAACCCGCTGCCGGAATGTTTGGTAACGCTTCCATTTTTCCGGCTGGCCAGTTGAAGGGTTACAGCATTCCCTACGATGCATTGCTTGAAGCCAATGGAAAAAGAGGTTTTGTATTTGTTAGCAACGATCAGAAAACAGTAAAAAAAGTGGAGGTTACCATTTCGTCGATCTCCAGCAATGTTGCTTATATACAGGACGGACTGGAAGAGTATGCATATGTGGTCACAGCAGGTAGTCCATACCTTACTGACAACGCTCAAATAAAAGTTATCAAGTAATTCCCCAATAGCTTAATCATGCGCATCACGTCTTTTTTTGTGAAGAACTACCAGTTCACATTGGTTGTGTTCTTAATGGTAATAGTAGTTAGCGTCACCACCATGCTGACCATGCCCAGGGCTGAAGATCCGGAGATCAATCCTCCGCAGTATCCAATAGTTGTAATTTATCCCGGCACAAGTCCAACAGATATGGAAGAATTGGTGGTGAAGCCAATTGAAACAAAAGTGAGCGAGCTGGAAGATCTTAAAAAAATCACTACCAGGATCGATGATGGTGTTGCCGTTATCAATGTAGAATACAAATACGAAAGCGATGTTGAATCAAAGTACCAGGAACTGGTGCGTGAAGTGAATGCTATCCGTCCTCAATTACCGCAGGATATTCATAGCATAGAAGTTAAAAAGGTAACACCTACCGACGTAAACGTGATTCAGGTAGCGCTTATCTCTGAGAATGCTTCGGACGAGCGGATGAAATTTTATGCCGAACAATTGCAGGAAGATCTTGAAAAGATCAAAAGCCTTAAGAAGGTTGAATTCTGGGGTGTACCCGAACAAATTGTTAGAATTGATCTGAAGCTCGATAAGATTGCACAATTGCGCATTCCTGTCAATTATGTTATTGGAAGCATTCAAAGCGAAGCGGCGAACATACCGGGTGGAAATATACGCGCAGGCACAAAAACCTTTAACGTAAAAACAAGCGGCAAGTACAAAAGCCTTGAAGAGATACAGAATACAATTGTTTACAATGCAAATGGATCGGTTGTTTACCTTAAAGACGTGGCCGAAATTGGGTTTAATTATGAAGAACAAAAGCACATCACCCGCTTGAACGGACATCGCGCGGTATTGGTTACGGCAGCACAGAAATCGGGCGAGAACATTGCGAATACGCAGAAGGCATACCTTCCGGTAATTGACGCCTTTGCCAAAAAACTTCCATCCAATATAGAACTGGTTCGTCATTTTGATCAGGCAGACAATGTAAGCCGGCGGCTTGGTTCCCTGGGCATTGACTTCCTCATAGCAATAGGATTGGTGATGATAACACTGATACCATTAGGCTGGAGGGCTTCTTTGGTGGTCATGGTTGCCATACCACTTTCACTGGGCATTGGAATAGTGATCATGAACCTGCTTGGATATTCACTGAACCAGTTAAGTATAGTAGGACTTGTGGTTGCGCTTGGATTATTGGTAGACGATAGTATCGTGGTGGTGGAGAATATTGAACGCTGGCTGCGGGAAGGACACAAAAAGATCTTCGCAGTTACCGAGGCTACAAAGCAGATCGGGCTTGCAGTGCTGGGATGTACCGCTACGCTCATCATCGCGTTCCTGCCGCTGGTGTTTTTGCCCGAAGGACCAGGTGAGTTCATTCGCGGACTTCCCATGGCGGTGATCACCTCGGTCTTCGCATCAATGATCGTATCGTTAACCATCGTTCCTTTTCTTGCCAGCAAAGTGCTGAAGACAAATCATAATCCTGATGGCAATATTTTCCTGCGGGGACTAAAGAAACTGATCCATGGCAGTTATTCAAAACTACTCGACGCTTCTTTGAAACGCCCTGTCACAACACTGCTTGTTGCGTTTGGCCTGTTCGCGGGTTCATTGGGATTGTTCAAAGTAATTGGATTCAGGTTATTCCCCGCATCCGAAAAACCTCAATTCCTGATCAATGTAAATATGCCATTGCAAAGTAACCTGGCAGCAACCGATAAAATGGCGAGGCTGGTAGAAGACAAACTGAAAAAAGAGGAGTCGATAGCTTATTTCACAACTAACGTGGGAAAAGGAAATCCAAGAATTTACTACAACGTAATTCCTGAAAATGAAAAACCAGATTTTGCACAGTTCTTTGTTCAGTTGCATCCTGATATCAATCCTTCCAAAAAGAAAAAGATCATTGAAAAGCTGAGGGAAGATTTTTCGGTGGTGGCCGGTGCAAAAATTGAAGTGAAGGATTTTGAACAGGGTCCGCCTATTGAAGCCCCGGTTGCTGTAAGGATCAGCGGCGATAACCTGGATACGCTTCGTTTGCTTGCAGCCAAAACGGAACTTTTATTAAAAGCAACGCCGGGCGCAATTTATGTGAACAATGAAGTGGGTGTATTGAAGTCCGACATCAAGCTGGCTATTAACACCATGAAATCGAGGACCCTGGGAATTCAAACGGCAGACATCGATAAAACTGTCCGCCTTTCTGTAGCTGGCTTTGACGCGGGAAAATATACAGATGAAGATGGCGACGATTATCAGATAATGGTAAATGCCCCAAAGGAGGAATTTGCAACAGTAAACACTTTCAACAACGTATTCATTAATAATGCGGCTGGTACTCCAGTCCCTTTAAGCCAGATCGCACAGCTTGAATTTGAATCTTCTCCCAGCACTATCAAACACCTCGACAAAAAGCGGTTTGTTGTTGTTACGGCCTTTACCGACAAGGGCGTACTAACGCAGGATGTAACAAAGTCGTTCATGGAAAAAACATCGGCATTGCAACTGCCAGAGGGCTATGAGTTGAAACTTGCAGGTGAAGTAGAGAGCGAAGCGGAGGCATTTGGCGGCGGTTTCATGACGGTTGTGATTGCTACTGTATTTCTCTTTATCATGGTTTTGATACTCGAATTCAAAACTTTTAAAAGCACGCTGATCGTATTATCGGTTATTCCTTTGGGTATCATTGGTGGTGTGATGATGTTGTGGCTTACAGGAAACCCGATGTCGTTTGTTGCAATAATCGGGTTCATCGGGTTGGCAGGAGTTGAAGTAAAGAACTCTATCCTGCTTGTTGATTTTACCAATCAGCTTCGGGCCGAAGGAAAGAGTCTCGACGAAGCGATAAAAGAAGCTGGGGAGTTGCGATTCTTACCAATCGTATTAACAAGCCTGACAGCAATAGGAGGTTTGATGCCGATTGCTTTAAGCAGTAACCCATTGATCTCTCCGCTGGCGCTGGTGCTGATCGGAGGACTGATTTCATCAACACTTTTATCAAGAATTGTGACACCGGTGGTTTATAAGCTGATCCCTCCAAAAGTGTGATCAGTTTACAGTTCCTACGCGCTGCATTTCATCGGCAGCTGCGCCATTGCTTCGCCTGGCCTGCTGCTTCATTGCCTTTCCGAACCTGTAAGTGAAAGAAATGGTTGCTACTCTTGTGTCGCGCATGAGTTTAAAATATTCAACCACGGATTCAAAATAGGTCCATCCGGCCATTACCTGAGTGTAAAGAATATCCCGGAAAGTAAACCGGACCGTGCCCATATTTTTTAATACCTGCTTCGACAACCCGAATGCCAGCTGACCTGTTGGATCCAATACTTCCTGCAGGTCGTTCTGGTTTTTGGTGAGGTAAAATCCGCTGATCTCAGCGCTCCATCCTTTCTTGAAACGAAACTGGTTGTTCATGCTCAGGTTCAGTTGCGTGATGGAAGCTTTATACTGGTCCCACAGCACTCCTTCAATTATTTTATGATTTAATGTTGCCTGAGCCGATAATGACCACCATTTAGCAGGTGAGAGTTGCGCGCTCATGGTGAGTCCGAAATTTTGCATCTTCCCTACATTTCCTTCTGTATAAATGATTCGCCCTGTTGCAGTGTCTGAAAGGAAAACCTGTGAAAAATAATCCCTGATCAGATTGTAGCTGAGGGTTGTTGAAAATACTTCCTTATAAATGTGCGAAAGCTCAAGGTTCCAGGTGTATTGCGGACGGAAGTATGGATTTCCCTGCTGAAAAGTGTATTTATTCACGATAAATACAAAAGGATTCAGTTTTTGAAATCCGGGACGATCAATTCTCCGGCCTGCGCGGAATGTAAAGCTGTTGAGTGAATCGGCCTGCCACGTTATAAAAGCTGTTGGAAACAAACTTCCGTAATTTCTATTGAACGATGAATCTTTAACAACGGCATTCCCCAACTGATTTCCCTTATAACCCGTGAATTCATATCGAAGCCCGGTTTGAAGATTCCAGCGTCCGGATTGTTTACTGAAATTGGTATAGGCCGCATGAATGTTTTCGGTGTATAAAAAGTGATTGCTCTTTCCCAGGTCCTGCTGCCACATGCCGGTATTTTCTCGATAATAATATTTAGCATCATTGTCGGTGCTGACGCGGGAGGTTTTCAATCCTGTTTCCCACAATAACGATCCGAACCTTTGCGAATAATCAGCCTTAGCTGAAAATATCTTCAGTCCGGATGGTATCTCTCCCTGCGAGGCTTCGGCTATGCTTCCCGGTACATCCAGTTTGTTTTCAAAGAACTGGCCCGTGCGGATATCATATCTGATCAGATCGATATCAGCAGTAAGCTCCCTCGTTGCATCAAAAACATGCCTTGCATTGAAATTGATGCCTCCCTGTTTCAGCCGTGTATTACTGCTGCTGTTAGTATAGATCGTAGAATCCTGCTCACCCGAAGGACTCATCCAGAGAGCTGTGCTTTTGCCGGTACTGTGCCGGTTGAGATACATTCCGGTAAAAGCTATACCAACTGTTGTTTTATTATTTACGAAATAATCAACTCCTGTTTTCAGGTTGTGTGTAGTGTTCCGCCCCTTTGTAAAATAAGGCTGCTCCAGTAATGATTCTGGTTTGCCAGCCGCGTCATAGTATGTGCGAAGTGCGTAGAGGTCAAGCAGGTACTGACTTGCATTCAGACTGTAATTAAAAAAGAAATTTATTGATCCTGTTCGGAAATTGAATTGAACATTGTTATTGTTCTTGGGGTAGATGCCTTGTCCGTATGCCACGCTCGCGCTGCCATTGAAACCGCGTTGACGGTTCTTTTTTGTTTTGATGTTGATGATGCCCGCATTGCCCGCGGCATCGAATTTTGCAGATGGATTATCCATCAATTCAATGGTTTCGACTTGCGACGCGCTCATGCCGTTGAGCATGTTTTGAAGATCTGTGCCCGAAAGTTGTGTAAGCTTTCCATCCAGCATCACCTGCGCGCCTGGCTTGCCCTTCAGGCTGATATTGCCATCGCGGTCAACGGTTACTCCCGGAGATCTTTCAAGCACTTCCATTACCGTTGCACCGGCATTGGTGATACCCGCTTCAACATTTACTACGGTTTTGTCGGGAAGTATCTGAATAAATGATTTTCGTGCGGTAACGGTCACACCTTCCAAAAAGCCGGTTTTTTGTTGAAGGATTACGTTTGCTGTGTATGAAGTTTCCTGTCTGAGGTCTATAAGTGAAGTATATTGTTCCTGGTGATCCACACGCGTAATACGTACTATATAACTGCCTGGAGGAAGGTCTGAAAATATCGCGGTTCCTGTGCTGTCTGTGATATTGGTACGAAGCAGGCTGGTATCGCTTTTTAATAGACTGACCGTAGCAAGCGGTATCGCAGTTTTGACAGCGGATTGAACCGTAACCTTTATCTCTCTTCCGGCAATGGGCTGAGCAGAACTGATATATCCCGCAATCAGAAATAATAATATGAAAACATTTTTAAGCATGGCGTGAAGTCGGAGGGCAATATATTTCAATGATTTCAAGAAAGCGTAGGTTTTTACCTTAATTTGATAAGCGGTTTTGAAATACCCTTCGAACGTTCAAAATTTGCGTCCACCCCCGCCTGAATTCATTTTGTAATGAATTATATCAATTCTATGGGGATCACTATTGGCAAATTATCGGCCGCGTTCCTTTTCCTTTTGTGTCTTGCAGTTGGGGTTACCGGCCAGACCAATTCTTCAAAAAAGGTTATCATCGTCCGTTCGGGAATTGAAGGCGACAGGATTTCAACGCAATGGAAAAAAGCTGTTGAAAGCAGAATGAGCGCGGATCGCCTCGATTCATTTGCCCGGATCCGGAAGGATATCAGCAGCGAAGAGCAGGAATGGAAAGCGCTGATTGATGCAAGGGCCAACAAATGGAATGGTTTCAGGGATTCGCTGCGAAGACCTTTCGGCAACACCTATATCAGCGATACGATTTATGTAATGACTGGTTATCTTGGAAATGACGATGGTTTCACTTTTGAATTCAACACAGTCTGCCTTGATATAACCGCTTTATACCGCGCCTATGGCTCTGCAAAACTCCCCGTGAACGATAACAGGATTGACCGCATATTCAGTCACGAGTACACGCATGTGCTGCACAAGGAATGGGCCAGGCAAAACAAGATGAGACTGCGTTCATTCCGCGATAGCATTTTGTGGGAATGCCTCTATGAAGGCATCGGCATGTACCGTTCTCTTTCGCCAAAATGGCTGCCGGTGCACGATACCCTTCCTCAAATAACCAGGGAAACGCTTGCGGCTCTATACCCTGTTTTTGCCGGCCGTATGCAGTCCATCCATTCAGATACAGCCTTTACTGCCGAGCGCAAAGAACAATTGAACGCTGGCCTCTCCCGTGGGCCGGTAGATAAAAAATGGGGCGCTTTGCCCGTTGGCATCTGGCTCGCACTGGAAGCTAAGGGCAATGACAACAATCTTTATCAATGGATCAGCAAGGGGCCCGAAGCAGTTTTATTGCTTGCTGAAAAATATCTGCCACATTTTGAAATACTGAAAGTTGGAAGGATCAATAAATAATTTAACGCATCTGAACCGCGCATGTTTTATCTGTAAGGCATGTGCTGGTCAAGGAATGACTGCACGCTGTTGTCCCATCCTTTCATCACCGAGTTGCGGTTATCATTCAGCATCTTGTTGGTCCTGTTAAAATGGTCGATGCCTTTATTCATTTCATTCACAGCCTTATTGTAATTGTTGATGTCCTGCTGCGTGCGCTTTGAAGCAGGAATGGCATTGAATGCTTTTTTCACCTGTTCAAAGTTTTCAGCTTTCATTATGAAGTCTGTTATGGGGGCAAGTTTATCTGTCGCCTCGTCTTTCATGAATTGCAGCACCTGCCTGCAGGCCACCATCAATGATGGATCACCTTCAAACGGCCCGATCTCCTTGAGCTTATCAAGGCCTTCTGTAGCAAACTTTAGTAGCGAGTTCCTGTTTTGTTCTATTGCATTTACATTTTTGCTGTCAACCGCCGCGATCAGGTACATTTCCTGTTTATAGGGCTTGAAGAAGACAAGGTAAATGTCGTTGTAATAATTATTCACTTTATCGGCCTTGTCAAGCTTCTGTTCCAGCTGTGAAGTATTGTCCAGCACAGTTACATTGTATTTTTTTGCAAACTGATCCCAGACTGCTGTACGACCCGCGGCCGCTTCTCTCAGTTTTTCACTTGCTTTTTCCTTCACCAGCATATACGCTTCCATATTATCGTACGATTGTTCCGCGATTTCTTCCATATTCACGATCCTGGAATAATCCTCATTAAAAATGGAATACATTAGCTTCAGATAATTCACAGAAGCATCCCTCAGCGATTTGTCGCCTTTATAGGAAGGCATGTCGTTCACCCTGACACGCATTTCATAAATTGAATTCAAGAGTTCCTGTCTCCTTTTTTCAACTTTCCTCAGGCTCTTGCCATGAGATGCGCCACTCATATAGCTCATGTATTTCGCGCCAATCACCTCTTCGGCCTTTCCTATGTATGTCATATAATTGCCCGGATTCTCGAGGTCCTGCGCCAGGGTGGTGAACGTTAAAAAAACAAAAAATGCAATGCTGCAGAAAAGCTTTCTCATAAAACTGGTCAGTTTGGTTTATTTGTAAGTATCAGGTCTTGTATAATGTTGTAGGCTTCCTGGATGTATATGTCGTATGTGATCCTCTCTTTCCATCTGCCATTCATCTGGACTGTATAGGTGTTTGTTCCGATCTTTTCCTTGTCGAACATGGTATTGTCGGCTTCATAATTTCCCTTGCCGAATTTTTTTTCAATCTCTGTGATTTCCGGAAACTGGTGGGAGTTTTGAAAACTTGAATAAAAGTCATTCCATCTTAATGATATGATCTCTGGCCCTGATAACTTTTCTTCCTGTTTGATCAGGGTGGCGGCTTTGTTTACCTGATGGAATCCGGAATGATTACTCACTCTCGCCTCGCTCTTTTGCCTGATCTGTGTTATGGAAATCGGTGGGAATGGTTTGTAATATTTGTTTCGTTGAGTAGTGTCGGCCTGCATTGCATTTGGCAATGCTGCTTCGGTATAATCTTCATAATATATCTCTGGCAGTATAATATCGGGCTTTACTCCCTGCAATTGAGTAGTTGTTCCATTAACGCGATAGAATTTCTTGCCTGTTACTTTTACAAATCCATATTCGGGAGACTGATTGGTTGCCGCACCCAGGCTGGTATCAACAGGCAGGATGATCTGTGCCGTACCTTTTCCGAACGTATTGCCGCCCGCTACAATTGCACGATTATAATCCTGCAAAACGGCCGCAAGTAATTCCGAAGCCGATGCGCTTTGTCCATTTACCAGAAGTAATAACGGTCCATCGTAAATGGTGCCCCGGTTCATGTCTTTTAAAGAAATTGCCTTTCCATTTTTTTCACGGATCAATGCAAGTGGTCCTTCATCAATGAATATTCCAGCCATTTCCAGCGCTTCCTGCATAGATCCCCCGCCATTATACCTTACATCCAGAATCAGTCCCTGGATATTTTCTTTTTTCAGCTTCACAATTTCTTTCGCAACATCATTAGCGCAGCTCGATTCACTCATTCCTTCGAATGTGGTATAAAAGCCGGGCAAATAGATGTAGCCGATCTTCCGTTCACCTTTTAGTATAAATCCTTTTACCTCATGATCATCATTGCGGATCAACTCTTTCGCAAGCTTTACTTTTTTAATAAGCCCGTCCTTTTTTCTCACGGTAATATCCAGCCTGCTGTCGTTAGACTGATTCAGAATTGCAGATGCTTCCGCCGCAGTTGCGCCTTCCATGGTAATGGCTTCCCTGCCTTCCCATGCAAGTTGTAATACGACGTCGCCAATATTTAACTCTCCGCTTTTCCATGCAGGGCTTCCCGGCATCAGCTGTGCAAGTTCAATTTCTCCTTTCTCGTTTTCCATTACAGCTAAACCAAAGTACAATCCTTCAGTTCCAAGTCCCGATTCAAATGCTTCTTTGTCTTCCGGAGCCATGTATGCCGTATGCGGATCGAACAGGTTAGCAATGGTTTCACAGTAAATGGAAGTAATGTATTTATCGTAACCCGAAGGATGCTGCAAAAGCTTTCTGATGTTCCTTAATTCGGTTGCTTTTGTTTTTTCCCTTGCCAGCGATTCAAAACCTAAGCAGGTTTTCGCATCGCTCTTTCTCATTGAACAATGATCTGCCAGGAATTCCATTATTCGGAATGTAAGCCAACGCTGCCATTTCAATTTTAATTGCTGATCTGAAGCCACAAACTTCAGGCTGTCTTTTCCCAGTGCCAGTTTTTCGGTGGTCATCAGGTCAAGTGGTTTCTGCAAGATGAGGCTCACAAGGGAATCGGCCTTCTTAAGGCGCTGCTGATAAAGCGGGAGAAATTTATCCAGAAAGCCCCATTGCCTGCCATTCAGTTCATCATCCAACTGCTGCCTGAAAGGTGCAAGCAAGGTAACATCCGCTTCGGTAAAATATAATTTGTAGGGATCAAGCCGTTCAATGAATTCGTCGAAAAGTTCACCGGAAAAAGCGTCATTGACAGCTCGCGGACTATAATGCTCCCTTTCAATTACCCGTTTGAGAGTAATGACCTGGTTCTGAAATTTTTTTACCTGGGAATTAACAGGGCCGGAAGTTAACAGCACACACAACAAAAGCAAGCCCAGGACAGGTTTACACATTATGGTTTAAGGTTATGCCACAATATAAAAATTTCCCTCAATGAGCGAAATAGGGTTGTTTGATTTTTAGCAAGTGGCTGATTTGGGGTATAGCTGGAAGGAAGAGGTAAAATCCTGCGTGTCAATGTATCAATCTCAACCTCAATTTCGTTATTGAGGCATAAATCCAATGCCTTGAAAAGAGCATTCACTTTTATTTTGTTTTCGGCCTGCCTTAAATATGCCGCAGCCCAACCCGATACGGGAGGTGCACTGATACCTCAGAAAGACAACATCATTACTGCCAATACCATTCTCAAGATCGAAAACCTTGGATTCAGGGTCAATACCGTTTTGCCTGAATTGAGGCCAACTGTTTCGGCCGACGGGCGACTGTTGTTCTTCATTTGTGAAAACCACCCGGAAAATACGAAGTACAATTCCATTCCCAATTCACAGGATATATGGTATTCTGAAAGAGACAGCTCCGGCAAGTGGCAGGATGCGGTGCATCTTGGCTACCCTTTGAACACGATGCATTATAATGCTGTGTATTGGATCTCGCCCGATAACAACAGAATCCTGATAAGGGGCGCTTTTTATAATGGCGCGTATAACGGCAAGGGTGTGAGCCTGTGCTATAAAACTAAAAACGGGAACTGGAGTGAACCAAACGCGTTGAATATTAAAAAATATTATCAATACGACCGGGGGCTTCAATCCGGAGCCACCATGGCCAGCGATGGCCAGACTCTTTTTCTTTACATGACTCCGGAGGAGAAAGGCCGTAATAATGACCTTTTTGTTTGTTTTCTTGAACGTGATGGCTCGTGGTCGGAGCCTAAAAGCCTGGGTAAAAAGATCAACCTGCCGGATCATAATGAAATGACGCCCTACCTGGCATCGGATGGGGTGACGCTTTATTTCAGCAGCAACCGTCCCGGAGGACTTGGCGATAATGATATCTGGATGACTAAAAGATTGGATAAGACCTGGCAGAAATGGAGCGAGCCCGTAAACCTCGGCAGTCCCATTAACAGTGAAAACTGGGACGCGTTCTTTACACTCGATGCGGGAGGTGAATACGCATACCTGACCAGCAGTTCCAATACCCTCGGAGAAAGTGATATCGTTCGGGTAAAATTGCTGGAGCGTGAAAAGCCCGATCCTGTAGTGCTGGTGCATGGTAATGTTTACAATCAGAAAACTTTGGAACCTCTCAGCGCTTCATTGGTTTATGAAACATTGCCCGATGGTGTTCAGGCTGGTAACG
The DNA here is from genome assembly GCA_036402175.1 of Chitinophagaceae bacterium. Classification (GTDB taxonomy): domain Bacteria; phylum Bacteroidota; class Bacteroidia; order Chitinophagales; family Chitinophagaceae; genus DASPKM01. The sequence continues at coordinate 74,917 of DASWTK010000054.1, forward strand.
GGGTTTCAAGCGAAATCGATGGTTCGTTCAAGGTTGTATTGCCATACGACAAGAACTACAGTATCCGCGCAACAGCCGATAAGTTCTTTGCTGTTTCCGAAAACCTTAAACTTGATTCACTTGTAAAGGCCGGGTATAAGGAAATTCACAAGGATCTATACCTTGTGCCAATTGAGATCGGCCAGATCGTAAGGCTGAATAATGTGTTTTTTGATTTTGATAAGTACGATCTCCGTCCAGAATCATTTGTGGAACTTGACAGGGTTGTCAAGCTGCTGAATGAAAATCCAAAGATCGAGATAGAGATGAGCGCGCATACCGACAGTTTCGGTTCAGATGAATACAACTTCAAACTAAGTGATGACCGGGCCAGGTCGGTCAGGGAATATATACTCTCCCAGGGCATAACCCCTTCCAGGATCATATCGCAGGGTTATGGTGAAACCAAACCGGTTGTGCCCAATGACAACCCCGAAAACCGGCAGTTGAACAGGCGGGTAGAATTTAAGATATTAAAGAACTAAAATTCCAAAATAAAGTATTTTTGAGGTATAGTTCCGTCTCTGTGCGGACGACCAAAAGTGCTGCTATGGTAAATTATTACGAACTGGTAAAAAATAATCCTGAATACTTCAGGCAGTTCACCTGTAATGAAGTGCTTTTCCTGAATTATGATTGTCCTGTTAAGTTGAAGAAAGTTGCCAAGTGGTCCGAGCACAATTATATCTATTATGTGCTTAGCGGAAGAAAATCAATTCATACACCTGACAGATCTGTTTCTCTGAGAGCGGGATCTATCGCGTTCATCAAAAAGGGCGCCTGCATTGTAGAACAATTTTATGAGGAACCATTTTGCATTGTGGTTTTCATAATCCCTGATTCATTCATCGTTTCGTTCCTGAAGAATTTTATTCCGCGTGTTGAAACTCCGGGCAAATCGGGCAATATGATCATTCCCATCACAACCGATGAATTGATCCAGGGTTTTTATTATTCAATACTTCCATTTTTCACGTCCTCCGATAAGGTACCGGAGGCTATGATCGAGTTGAAGTTCAGGGAGCTGCTGATGCACATTTTGAATAACCCGGCCAATAGTGAACTGCAGCAGTATTTTTTGCAGTTAAAAGACCAGACTTCTTCCCCCATCCAGGATATCATGGAGGCTAATTATGCTTATAACCTGGCAATTGAAGATTACGCACGCCTGTGCAACAGGAGCGTTTCGTCATTTAAACGTGATTTTCAATCGATCTATAAAACCACACCAGGACGATGGCTCAGCGAGAAAAAACTGGAAAGGGCGAAACAACTCTTAACCTCTACCAATAGCACTGTTGTAGATGTATCTTTCGAAAGTGGATTTGAGAACACGGCGCATTTTTGCAGGGTGTTCAAGCAACGAACCGGCATTACTCCGCTGCAATACAGGAAGAATGTTCCTGAAGGTGTTGAACTGATACATGATTGAACTTTTTTGCAAATATTCTGAACCATACGGTAAATACAGGAAGCTGGCTGTGTCGCAATTTTACAGCCTAAATTCTTTGTTATGAAACTCGCGGTTATTACCTGGATCATGTTCTCTTTCGGTTTGCAGCTGAATGGAGGAACACTGGGCAAAAATGGATCAGATTCTGAAATGCTCGCCCAATGGATGGAACTTCATTGTCGCATGATCAGGTTCACAAAAGGAATTTCTCATGTAGCTTATACAAGGCATTTTGCTTATACCAGTATTGCTGTTTATGAAGCAGGCCGGCAAAGTGAACGGGGCTACACATCACTTACCAGGCAATTGAATGGACTTGAGACGGTCCCTGTGGCTACCGACAAAAAACTACATGGTTCTGCAAGCGTCAGCGCGGCTTACGCAGAAATGCTCAGACATTTTTATGGCTCATTCCCGGCATGTTCAATTCTGATAGATTCTCTCGAAAGCGCCCAGCGGATTAATTCAAGCAGCACTGGTTCCGAAAAGCTGACACAACAAAGTAAGGCACATGGAAAAAGTATAGCACAGGCTGTTATTACATGGGCACAGCAGGACAATTCAACGGCAACAATTCAATACAAGCCTAAGGAAGGAGAATCATTCTGGCAACCAACACCACCGGCCTTTTCTCCTGCAGCAGTTCCTCATTGGGGCAATAACAGAACACTTGTGAAGGGAGAAAATGAATTGGCAAAAATTCTTCAGGCACCTGTGTATGGTTCCGACAGCAGCGCTGATTTTTACAAAATGGCAAAAGAGGTATACCAGACTTCTGAGAACCTGACAGCTGAACAAAAAGAGATCGCATTGTACTGGGACGATTCTCCGGATGGTAAATACATTACCGTTCCGGGTCATTGGGCTCACATTCTTACATCCCTTATAAGGCATCACAAACTGTCGATCATGGAAGCCGCAGAAGCTTATGTGAAGATGTCGGTTGCCATGCACGATGCAGCTGTTCTTACATGGGCAGCAAAATATCAGTACGGAATTCCCAGGCCTGTAACATTTATACAACGTTATTTTAAACCGGGATGGTTATCCCTGATAGGAACACCACCACATCCCGAATTCCCAGCTGCACACGCTACATTATCCAATGCGGCGGCTACAGCGCTCTGTTCAACGTTTGGTGAGAAATGCAGTTTCACCGATAGCGCGTATGTGGTTATCGGGATGCGTGCACGTTCTTACGCAACATTGAAGGAGGCTGCAAGGGAGGCTGGCATGTCGCGACTTTACGGAGGTATTCATTACCGTTATTCAATTGAACAAGGCCTTTCGCTTGGTGAACGAACTGCTCAGCATGTTGTAAAAAATATCAGGTTCCACCAGTAATTGAGATCTCATCACTGATTAATCTTCACATTTTCCAGTAACATTTTTAACCATTTAAAAAATTATCATGTCATCACATTTTATCAGGATGAAGAGGGATTTTATTCCCTTATTCGTCCACGCAGCAATCATTTCTACATTACTCCTGGGCTCGTGCGAGAAGGTACGCGATGTACCGCAAAACGCCAATGCATTTCATTCGTCAGAAGTGGCAGAAGAATGGATGAAACTTCAGATTCGCCTGATGCGTAACAGCACCGGAATTCCAAACCAGGCTTTTTCGCGGCATTATGTTTATGCAGGAATCGCGGCTTATGAATCAATTTCTCCGTCTCTGCCTGGAGCTATAGTCAACAGGGCTAAATGGAATGGGCTGACAGGTCTGCCAGCAAGCAATCCGAAGTTGAAATATTACTGGCCTGCCAGTATGAATGCGGCGCTGGCTTCAATTAACAGGTCGATGTTTCCAAATGCAAACGTTACAGACAAAGCCGCAATTGATTCTCTGGAAAATGCATTAAACAGCAGCTTCAGTGCAGAGGCAGAAAATGATCGGATTGTGTCCGCTAATAATTTCGGAAAACAGGTTGCCGCTGCAATTTATAATTGGGCAGAGACAGATGGGTATAAAACGTCCGGTGGTGCATATACGCCACCCACGGGTCCGGGATTGTGGGTTCCCACACCACCGGCATACGCAAATGCTGCTTCTCCTTACTGGGGAAACAATAGGCCAGTGGTCCGCGGCAGTATCATGAATTCAATGCCCGACGCGCCGATTGCTTATTCAGCTGATCCTGGTTCTCCGTTTTATCAGATGGTGAAACAGGTGTACGATGCATCTCAGGTTCTGACTCAGGAACAAAAAAATATGGCAATGTATTGGAGAGATGTTCCGGGTGTGACCTCACCAGGGCACTGGCTGAGCATTTTGTACCAGGTGGTTTCAGCTGGTGATGTAAGCCTGGAAAAAGCTGCCCTTGCATATGCATTAACCGGCGCGGCGATCAACGATGGATTGATAGCATGCTGGCAGGCTAAGTATCATTTCAACCTTGTAAGGCCAATAACTTATATCAGGAATGTCATAGGTGCAAGTGAATGGCTTTCTTTTCTGACAACGCCCGGGCATCCGGAATACCCTTCCGCGCATGCGGTGCTTTCAGCCGCTGCAGCGGACGTGTTCACACATCTGTTCGGGAACAAAAGTTTCACAGACCATACGTATGATTATCTGGGATATCCTGCGCGGAATTATAATTCATTTAAGGCAATCGGAGAAGATGCATCTTATTCGAGGTTCTATGCCGGAATTCATTACCTGCCATCAATCGAAGCGGGAATTAAACAAGGAAGAAAAATAACTGAGAATATATTTTCAGAGATTAAAGATTATGATCAGTCGCCAGACGGATTTGAAAAATAGTAACAGAAGGTAGGACGGATGAAAACAGAGCTCCATTTATTGGGGCTTTTGTTTTTGTAAAAAAAGCCCGCGGTAGAAACCACGGGCGTACAACTCTTTGAGAAAATTACTCTGATTTAAATATAAATGCACCCCGTGATTTAATAACCGGCAGTTTCAAATTCTTGCGTTTTTATGACATTTGCCTGATTGCGGTAATCATTCGCAATCGGCCGCTTATACTTAACTTGTATAATGCAAACAGCTCCCAAATTATCCGGCAGGATAGGCAGGGTGAAGAAAAATCTCCGGCTGGGGATGCTGCTTGCCTGGACTGCTTCACCAAAGTTGCTTACGCGTTATACGATCCTTGGAATGTTCAATGCAGTTATGCCTCCGGTAGCTGTGTACCTGGGAGCTGTACTGGTGAACAAAATCTCTGATGCAAGAGTTCAGTCGCTGGGATTGCAGGACATTCTTCCTATCATAATAGGGTTATGGTTAACAGTTGGAATTCAGCGGGCTGTTGGAGCATACCTGGGTTATGGGAGAAACCTTTTTGTCCGTAGGGTAGAACTGGAGGCTGAGAGAAGATTGCTCGAGAAGGCTTCCAAGATCGACCTCGGTCATTTTGATAATTCCGATTGGTTCGACAGGCTCGCACGCGCCAAGCGCGATGTTTCGTGGAGGCCCGGCGATCTTACATGGTCTGTACTCGGATTATCGGGGAATATTGTGACCATTGTGCTGATGGCGGGTTTGCTGGCGAGTCTTCATTATATACTTGTTGTTCTCGCGCTTGGGGCGGCATTATTATCGCTTGCGCTGGAAAGTCGTGTTACTACAAGGTTGTATAAATACTTTTATAAAGAAACACCGGAAGAAAGAGAGCGAAATTACCTGGGCGAATTACTTGTTCAGCCACGAAATACCAAAGAGATCAGGGCTTATGTGCTGTCTGATTATCTGTTGGAACGACACAAAAAATTATCTGAAGACCTGTTCCGCCAGCGACAAAAGATGTACAGGTCCGGCACGCGGGTTTCCATGCTTACCGGCCTGGTGACCGGCACTACCCTCGCAATAGCCTATGTCTTTGTAGCGCTCCGTGGAATAGAAGGTACGATTGATCCGGGCGGAGTTGTACTGGTAATCGGAGCTTTTACTTCCGTTGCTGGAACCCTTGCGCAAATCTCCAGCACCTTTGTCGCGGTTGACCAGCACACTACATTCCTGGATGATTATTTTTCATTTCTGACAATAGAACCGATACTGAATGTGCCTTCGAAGCCGGAAACATTCCCGTCTGGTCCAGTCAATGGTATCGAATTCAGGAATATCGGCTTTACATATCCGGGAGGTACAGCACCCGCGGTAAAAGACCTGACGCTGGAAATAAGGAAAGGCGAGCTGATGGCATTGGTAGGTGAAAACGGTGCGGGAAAAAGTACACTCATCAAATTGCTGCTCCGGTTCTATGATGTGCAGGAAGGGTCTGTAATTATCGGGGGTGTAGATGTAAAGGAAATGGAACCGGAAACGCTGAGGAACAGGATTGGCGTGCTTTTCCAGGATTATGCGACCTATGAACTTAGCATCAGGGAAAATGTTTTAATGGGCAGGCCCAATGGCCAGGCCGAAGACGCGAGAGTGTTAAAAGCGCTGCAGGATTCCCGGAGCGAATGGCTGATACAGAAAATGCCCAATGGGCTTGATTCCAAAGTAGGCCGCCTGTTTGAAGGTGGACACGACCTTTCGGGAGGTGAATGGCAGCGGCTTGCACTGGCGCGAATCATGTTCCGCGATGCCGATATCTGGATCCTCGACGAACCTACAGCCTCACTGGATCCCGAAGCCGAAGCCGCCATTTTTGCGGAGCTGAAAGAAAACCTGCGTGGACGAATAGGAATTGTGATCTCACACCGGTTTTCCACCGTTCGCATTGCCGACAGGATTGCCGTAATTGCCGACGGACGGGTCACGGAATTGGGAACACACGATGAATTGATCCGGGCAAATAATCGCTATGCGAAGCTTTTTGAACTCCAGGCGTCCGGCTACCGGTGAGATATTATTTTCCTTCTGTGACATGAAGTTTTATAATTTGATATTTTTACAAATAGGTTATGTACCTTAACAGCCATAAAGGTTGAAAACCTATACTGTTTTTACTAACTCTTTAAATTCAAAACGTCATGGCAAAAGCAGCTAAAAAATCAGCTAAAAAAGCAGCAAAGAAATCTGCATCAAAAGCCCCAAAGAAAGCAGCAAAAAAAGCAGCTCCTAAAAAAGCAGCAGCGAAGAAAAAATCTGCAAGAAAACCCAACGCAGCATTCATGGCACCTCTTACTCCAAGCGCTACTTTAGCAGAAGTGGTTGGAAGCAAGCCAATGCCAAGAACTGAAGTGGTTAAAAAAATCTGGGATTACATCAAGAAGAATAATTGCCAGGATAAGAAGAACAGAAGAATGATCAACGCTGATGAAAAGTTAAGACCACTTTTCGGAAAAGATCAGATCTCTATGTTCGATCTTGCCAAGATAGTGAACAAGCACGTGAAGTAATTCAGGTGTATTGACTGGCAGGTTTAATTTACAACAACCGGTGCTTTTGCCAAAACTAAGCACCCGATGGTGATCTATTCTGGTTACGTTGTAATTTGTACCTGCCAGATTTTTTTTGTCTTGTTTGTAAAATCATTTTAAGGAGTCTTTTCACTTTCTTCCCTTTCCACTGCAATCGTGCATTCACCTATTAATGCCGCAAGCGCACCGATTGCCGCAAGTACCGGTGCCAGCACAGCTCCTACAACTCCGATGGTTAATGGTATGCTCATCAGCTCTTTGCCGGATTTATCGTGAATGGTGATCTTTCTGATGTTGCCCTCTCTTATCAATTCCTTGACCTTGTTTATCAGTTCTTCTCCGTTAATGTTAAATGTTTCTTTTGTAGTTGACATATGCTGCTTTTTAAATATGATCAATTAATAAGGCTCGTAGCGAATTTAATGAATATGGAAAGAATGGTAATTAATACCTTATATTTACAGAAGTGATTTTAAGCTCTTGCAACATTCAGTCTGGATCAGAAACAATTCTTACTTGTTGTTTCAGTAATAGTTAATCTCCTCCTCTGCTTTTTGCTGTTGGTCCTTCTATCACCGGTACTTTAATTGATTATTTAAATTAGCGTTTTATGAACATGTATGTTTCAAATCTTAGTTTTCATACAGTTGATGATGACTTAAGAAAATTATTTGAACAATTTGGCGCCGTTAGTTCGGCCAAAGTTATTTTGGACAGAGGTACAGGACGTAGCCGTGGTTTCGGATTCGTGGAAATGGATTCCGATACGGAAGCGAAAGAGGCAATGAAAAACCTGCATAACAAAGAGATCGAAGGCAGAGCCATGTCTGTGACAGTGGCAAAAGAAAGGACTGTCCGCTCTGACAACAAAAGGTGGTAATTCCTAAAATTTAAAGTCAGGTAAAAAAAATGTCCTGGACTGGTAATTCAATGAATTGCCGGTTCAGGACATTTGTCTTTTATACTCAGTTCATCCGCTCTTGCACTCAGGACATCTGCCTGTATGCTGAAGTCCGGAATTTCTTCCTGGCTACAGGAGCGTTTCTTTGATAAGGCCTTGCTGAAACGGTGACAGGTTGCCTCGTTTCGGTCATTATCGATGGATGAAATGGATGATCTTTTTCTAACGGAATAGATTTACCGATGAGCTTGTGAATATCATTCAATGAAGCTTTTTCTTCATGATCGCAGAATGAGATGGCTTTACCAGATGAGCCAGCTCTTCCGGTACGGCCAATCCTGTGCACGTATGTTTCAGGAACATCCGGCAATTCAAAATTGATCACGTGTGATAATTCAATGATATCAATGCCGCGTGCCGCAATATCGGTTGCAACCAGTATCCTTGTTCTTCTTTGCTTGAAATTCTGCAACGCAGCCTGTCTTGCATTTTGGGACTTGTTGCCATGAATGGCTTCTGCTTTGATCCCAGCATGGTTCAGATCCTTACAGAGCCTGTCGGCGCCGTGTTTTGTTTTTGTAAAAACCAGCGCGGAGAGAATTGACCTGTCTTCAAGCAAATGGATCAGCAGTGATCTTTTATCCTGCTTCTTTACCTGGTAAAGGCTTTGCAGAATAGTGTCGGCCGTTGATGAAACCGGCGTTACTTCAACTTTTACCGGTTTTTTCAATAAAGCGTTGGCAAGCTGCTGAATCACCGGAGGCATGGTCGCGGAAAAGAAAAGGGTCTGACGCTGCGAAGGCAATTTTGCAATGATCTTCTTTACGTCATGGATAAATCCCATGTCCAGCATACGGTCAGCTTCATCAAGAACAAAGTATTTAATATCGCGAAGCGAAATGATTCCCTGGTTCATCAGGTCAAGCAGGCGGCCGGGGGTAGCGACAATGATGTCAACTCCACGTCGGATCGCATTCACCTGAGTGTATTGAGAAACTCCTCCAAAGATTACAATATGCTTCAGGTCAAGGTATTGACCATATGCCCTGAAGCTTTCACCGATCTGCACCGCCAGTTCCCTGGTAGGTGTAAGTATCAGCGTTCTGACAGGCGTACGACCGTTCTGATTGTTATCATCCTGAAGATGCATCAGCTGAAGCAGGGGAATTGCAAAAGCCGCTGTTTTCCCGGTACCGGTTTGCGCGCAACCGAGCAGATCAAGTTGTTGTAATACAATGGGAATGGCTTGCTGTTGAATTGGTGTGGGCGTAGTGTAGCCCTTGTTGCTCACCGCCTTTAATACAGGCGCAATGAGCTGTAGATTGTTAAACGACAATTTTAAAGAATTTGATTAATAAATAATGTGGTAAGGCTATCGACGTACAGATACTTTACCCGCCTTACGTTAAGCATCACAGTATTTGAAATGGAGAGAACAAGACAAACTCAGTGGAGCGGTAACATATAAGAAATGCGAAGATACTTGATTAACAGCAGAATGCAAAGCTTTTATGAGACGATCATTAAACGGAAAGGTTAAATTCATGTTCAGACATGAATAACGGCTCAATCACGGCAAAAATCCGTATCTTCATTTTAACCGGTTGAACCTGTGATAGTAATCTTTTCCGATGGATTACTTTTCTCTTCAACGGTTTTAAAAATCTTTGGCATGATGTTACAGAAAGAAGACCTGATGGGAGATTATGAATGGGTCAATGAAAATGGGTTTGATGCTTACACAGGTGATCCCAGCCGGCGGAAGTTTGACAGATTCAACGGCAACCAGGTGTTATTCCTTATAAATTCATATGCTTCCATAGTTGAGCGCTTCAGTATAAATGAGGGCAGGAAACTGGAGTCCCTTGTTATCAATCACCTTCCGCTGGAAATGAAAAGTGAGATATCGGTTTTCAACTGGCTTCGCAAAATATTAAATATCATACCTGAAGAAAAAATAACGTTCATTAAATCGGAGACATTAAAGTAAGATTTCGTATGACAAATGATCAGATTGAAAAGTTTTTGAAGCCCGAGTACCTGGGCACATCCCGTATTCAGATTAGCTTTAAAACCAGGCAAAGTATTAAGGGAATTTTTATCAAGACCAATGACTACGCCGAACTGAAGTCGAAAAACCTCTGGCGTATCGTAAGCGAGTCGAAGATCGACGAATACGCAAAGTCAAAGAATACAGGTCTTGCCCGGATTTTCAACGGGGTTGAAATGACAAGGTTGTCCCTTGCATAAATAACGGCCTACATCTTCCGCATAAGTATAATAATTACAACGATCCCAGATTCCGCATGAATTCGTTGGTGTAAAGGCTTATGCCTTCGGTTTAAATTTTTTCCAGTTCGCCAGAACCGGAATGGACCTTTATTGGTCATAATTGTCCCAACTGCCCGGTCCGGTACGTAGCTCCTTACTTGTCGCAACCAGCCTCTCAAATTGTCGCTATCACACCGCTTCGCAAGTTTAAAACTGTTACATCTTTGTAATCCGGTCATGCCCGATCATTAACTACTTTATCATTTAAAAACTTCAATCATGGAAAAGCAAACATTCAGAATTTCGATTGATGCTCCACGTGAAAAAGTATGGAATGTACTTTGGAACAAGGATACATATCCAGCCTGGACATCAGTATTCAGCGAAGGCTCCAGGGCTGAAACAGATTGGAAAAAAGGAAGCAAGGTTTTGTTCCTCGATGGCAAAGGGCAGGGAATGGTTTCAAAGATTGAAGAGAACAAGCCGAATGAATATATGTCCATCGAACATCTCGGTTATGTTATAGACGGCGTGGAAGATACCGAAAGCGAAAAAGTGAAAGATTGGAAAGGCGCTCACGAAAATTATACTTTGAAAGGACAGGATAATAAAACAGAATTGATAGTTGACATGGACATCACCAAAGAGTATCTGGATTATTTCAAAGATACCTGGCCCAAAGCATTGGATAAAGTAAAGGAACTGGCAGAGAAAAACTGAAAATTCAATCGGAACAATTTGTAAAACATTTTAAAGTAATAGATACAAATCAGAGTTATGCAAAAGATCACACCATTTTTGTGGTTTAATAACGAAGCCGAGGAGGCCGTGAAGTTTTACACTTCGGTTTTTAAGAATTCAAAGTTGGGAAAAGTAGCACGTTATGGAAAAGATGGCCCGGGCCCGGAAGGCAGTGTAATGACTGCATCATTTGAACTGGACGGGCAGGAGTTCATTGCATTGAATGGCGGACCGCATTTTAAGTTCTCAGAAGCAATTTCGTTCGTAATAAATTGCAAGAACCAGGACGAAATTGATGAATACTGGGAGAAATTGTCAGCCGGTGGAGAGATCCAGCAATGCGGGTGGCTGAAGGACAGGTTTGGATTGTCGTGGCAGGTTGTTCCAACTGTCTTACCAGATCTGCTTACCGGAAAAGATGCTTCCAGAATTTCCAGGGTAACACAGGCATTATTAAAAATGACAAAAATAGATATCAGGACATTGGAGGAAGCGTATGAGGGCAATGCGGTAACAGCCTGATACAGTCTTTGTATCAATTTCTATCAACATAAAAAATAAGTCATGGAAAAATCTGCCAAAGCTGTTGTGCCAAAAAATGTTGACGAATACCTGAATGCGCTACCGGATGATGTGAGGATTACTTTGGAACAGCTCCGGCAGACTATCAGAACTGCTGCGCCAAAAGCAGAAGAGGTCATCAGTTACCAGATACCAACTTATAAATACAAAGGAGCATTGGTTCACTTCGCTGCATTTAAGGACCATTGCTCCTTTTTTGGAGTCAGCAAGGATATCATCAGCATCTTTGCAAAGGAGCTTGAGCCATTTAAAGCAGCCGGTACTACCATCCATTTTTCACCGCAAAAACCGCTTCCTTCCAGCCTTGTAAAGAAAATGGTAAAGGCAAGGGTAAAGGAAAACGAAGAGAGAAGCGCTGCAAAGGGCCGTTAAAAACTCCACTTGATCCTTACATAACCTGTATGCGAAACCGCTTGAAATTTTTTCAGCAGTTCGGTAAAGAACGATTGCCATACCAGGTCGAGATCCATATTCTCACCTACGTTGTATTTGAATGATGGAAACAGTATAAGCATGTTTACCTGCGGTGAATAAACCGCGCTGATGCTTCCGCTGAAAATAGGCGTAAACTCTTTAGAGGAATTCACAATTATACTCCATTTTGATGGCATCAGGCTGTGCGGCGCCATCCGGAAACTGATCGACGACCAGTCAGTAACCGGTGTATTTAGTCCGTAGTGATTGTACAACAAACCGGCAGACAAATACCATCCTTTGCCAAAAATATAATCAGCTTCCATGGTGGCGCTCAGGTTCATTCCGGAATCCCGTCGCCCGGAATACAACTGTGCTTCTCCTTTAAATCCAACGTCTGAAATGCTCCCTGCCCAGCCTATTCCCGCTGTGAATTTATTCTGGTAAATGCCGGCTAATAATTGCAGGTCGTATTTTTTAAAATTGGTGCTGTATCTGATCGCTGCTATAGGATCAAATTGTGTAACAGCCATGGCAACTTCGATGTTTGAAAGATCAGTGATAAGGTATTGATACCTGATCGCGTCGCTGCCAGGCCGTTCCTCGTAATCAAAGTCAAGAAAATTATAAGAGTTGAATATGTCGTTGGGATTCCAAATATTGGTTATTCCCCAGTTCATCCGCTGCCGCCCGGCACGAACATTCCATTTCGACCTCCTGTATTCAAACCACAGCCTTTCAATATTAGTGTGAACAATGGCCTTTCTGGTATCTACCACGGTCAGAGAAAGATCAGCCGCTTCATTTTCATTTCTTAATTGTTCTTTGAACCCAGGAATGCTTACATCTTCACCCCAATAGAAACGGTTTCTGATCTCCAGTCGGCCTGTGATTATTTCTGATGGTTTCCATTTCAGGTTGATCCTGTTGTGAACAAGATTGGTATAATATCCTTTTGAGAAATTTTTGTCGAACCTCACCCACTGAAGGTCTTTGATATACCCTGAAAAAGTGAGCTTGTTTATTTTCGCCGAAGAATCCTGTGCAATTGTAGTTAACCTGATAAACAACATTAGTATGATCAGCAATTGTTTCATATGGCAAGCTCTTTGTGCGGATCTGTTGTAGATACCGCTGCAGTATCGGATGCGATTGCTCCATCAACCAATGTTATGACCCTCCTTGCTCTTTCTATTACCCGTTGATCGTGCGTAGAAAAAAGGAATGTTATGTTTTCTTCTTTGTTCAGCCTGGCCATTAAATCAAGCAGGTTGGAAGCGGAGACTGAATCCAGGTTTGCCGTTGGTTCATCTGCAAGAATAAAATGCGGTTTGGATGCCAGCGCCCTTGCAACAGCAACCCGTTGCTGCTGACCGCCTGATAATTGCGCCGGTCTTACATCCATTTTATCTTCCAGGCCAATTTCAGTAAAAAGCTGGGCCAATCGTTTTTCCCTGTCTTTTTTATTGATCCCCTGAAGCAGCATGATGAATTCAGTATTCTCACCCGCGGTTAGTACAGGTATCAGGTTGAACGACTGAAATACAAAACCAATGTTATGCAGCCTGAAGTCAATCAGCTCGCCGGCGCTGAGGCGCGTGATATCAGTGCCATTGATGAAAATATTTCCTTTGTCTGGTTTGTCCAATCCTCCAATCAGGTTGAGTAATGTGGTCTTGCCGGAACCCGAGGGTCCTACAAGAGCTGTAAACTCGCCTTCGTTCAGATGAAGATGAACATTATTGACCGCGTAAACAGGAATGGTTTTGGGATTATAAACCTTGCTGATGTTGTGCGCGTCTATGACGGTCTTGCTCATAAATTTGTTTTTAGCGTCTGAGTGCTTCAACCGGTTGCAACCTTAATGCTTTTGCGGCCGGTAACAAGCACGAAATGATCGCGGTGCCAATGACCATGATCATAATTCCCGCAAGTTTCTCCCAGGGAAACGATGGGTATATTAAAGTATTGAAACCAAAGCTCGCCATCATGTCCTCACCCATACCCGAAAGGTTCAGACCATGTGTATGGTAATAATCGGTGATCAGGTATGCCACAGTTAAGCCAATGGGTGTTCCTGCAATGGTCAAGAATACTGTTTCCAGCAATACAAGCAGGAAGATGCGGCTGCGGGACGTGCCCAGCGCTACCATCATTCCAATTTCCCTTGTCCGTTCAAGCACCGACATTAGCATGGTGTTTAAAATGCCGAATGCAAGCGCTATGAGAATAATGATCATGATGATGTAAGAGTATTCATCAACTGTTTTAACCATAAAATCGGTTTCAGGCGAGATGTCTTTCCATGATTCTACTGAAAATGCCGGAAACTGTTTCATCAGTATCTGCTGTACTTTTTGCAGGTCCTCATCACTGTTCAGAAGTATTGCGATCTCATGAAAATCGTTACCGGTCATCAGAAGTTCATTCAGCGCCTGCATCGGCACGTATACATTCAGTTCATCCAGCGGATCGTTATCAGATTGATAGATGGCGATAATCCTGAATGCGGAGGAAATTATGTTGTCAGCAGAATCCGTGAATGTGATCACCAGCTTTGATCCTGTTTTCAACTTCATCTTTTCAGCCAGTTTTCTGCCAATGATGATCTCATTCTTTTTATTGTCATGAAAACCTTCACCTTCTTTGATTTTTTCTTTCAGCCCCGAAACCTTGTATTCATATTCCGGGACAACTCCATTTACCTGCACCCCGGCGCTTCCGGTTGCGGTGATCAGCATGGCCTGGACGACAGACCTGGGAGCTGCAACTTTTATTTCTGGTAATGATGACAGGCTTTGAAACAAGCTGTTGGCATTCTTCAGGATAAATGATGGATGATAATCTTTTTTGAAATCCCGATCATGGATCTGCAGGTGAGCTGTTTCTGCATCAATAACGGTTCTGACCCTGCTGGTCATCATGCCCTTATAAAGTGCAAGCACACTAATTCCGGCAATCAGGCCAATTACTATCGAAAGCATGATCACAATGCTTCGTGATTTATTGCGCCATATATTCCGCCATGCCATAATGAAGATCATGTTATAGGTTTTAGCGCTTCATAGCGGTAACGGGTCTTAAACTTATAACTTTCACAACAGGATATACAGACAACGCCAGGCCAATAACCAACACCACCAATGCCTGGTACAGAAATATGGAACTGTCTGTAGAAGTAGGAAATATCGCTTCAAATCCAAATCGTTCATATGCCCGGCCGGTTTCTCCCCCAATGCGTATGGGGTTCCTGTTCAGATATATTATCAGGGGTATGCTTACGGCAATTCCGGCTATGCAACCTATCACGACAGTAAAAATGGATTCTGTTACAAAAAGTAACATCAACCTCCACTTTTTCATTCCAATGGCAACAAGCATCGCCATTTCAAACTTCCGTTCCGCTATCATCATCAGCAGCGTGCTGAAAATGCCAAAGCAGATCAGCAGATAAAGAATTCCCTGCACAACTTTCATGTTATTGGAATCGGCCTCTATGTGTTGTCTGATATCGGGTAAAATTTCCTCCCAGCTCATGACCTCATAGTCGCTGCCTATAGATCGTTGAATTCCGGCTGCTGTAGCTCCAGCCTTTTTTTCGTTATTGATAGAAAGGATATAGGACGTGATCATGCCTTCGGCCGCGAATAGATTCTGAGCTGTTGCCAGTGTCATGAATAATATCTTATCGTTCAATTGCGGAGAACCAAATTTCAGGATGCCCTTAACAGCATACTTTCCGGCTGCAGTTGCGCCATGATAACCCTGGCCAATGAGATAAATCGTATCGTTAACGGAAAGTTTTAAACGGTCGGCCAGGCCTTCGGCAACCAGCACCGATCTGTCGTTACTGTGCAGGTAACTGCCTTTTACTATTTTGTTTTGAAGTGAAGTGATCCTGTTTTCTTCATCCGGTGAAATACCTGCCACCATGCAGCCTTTGGTAATTTCCTTCGATGAAGCCAGCGCAAATGATTCAAGCCGTGGTGTGAGACCGGATACATTTTCCGATGAGAGTATTTTCTGTTCAATCTCCCTTGAGACTGTTAAGCTGTTATCAAGGATCTGCTCGTCCTGATACCCTGTCTTGTGCACCTGTATATAACCGGTATAAAAACTAACCACATTTTTCACCAGGTTGTCAAATACGCCCTGCTTGAGGCTTTCTGCTGTGGTGGAAAGAATAACTGCAAAAAAAATGGCGGCAACTGTTATTGCTGTGCGGCTCCGGTTCCGCCATAAATTTTTCCATGCCAGTTTGATTATCCACATGATACAATTATTCAATGAGCGATTTCATACGCTCTGTGGTGAAGAGCCCGTCATCCATCGGCCTGTTGTATTGAACTTTTTTATAGATCATTACTGTCTTCTGATTTTTTTTGTCAACCGGTATCATTTCAAAGCGCGTGGGTATCAGCCGGCCATCCATTAACCTGACGTCGTACGCATTCATCGTATTCACATGCGTGCCATCTTCTTCATAGAAACGCGTATGCAATTCAAGCAGGTCTTTTTTGTCGATGCAAACGATCAGCTTTCCCCAGACAACCGCGGCTGTTGGCGTTGGTATCATCTGGATGATATAACAACTTCGCCCATCTATGATAGTGTCTCCTGTAACAGAGTGTTCATAATCGTTCACGATGGAGGATTCTTTTACCAGGTCATCATTTGTAAAATCGGTGCCCATCCACGACTGGCTCATCATTGAAGGGGGCAGCTTGATTGTTTTTTCCAGAGAAGGCATCCAGTTCCACACTTCTTTTTTACGCTTGAGAAAGCCTATGCCTTTATCTTTTGCGGGAGCTAGCACGATGATCAGTGCCAGATCATGACCTTTCATCCATGTTCTTACAGTCATTTCCCTTGACCATCCCGTCCTGACTGTTTTTATAGTGATGTCTGCCTGCGAGGTATTTCCACGCATCTTCTCGTCGGCTTTTCGCACTATTTCTTTGGCATCCTGGGTCGATCCTTCAATACAGGAGAAAATGAAAAGCAAAAAGAGTGATAGTGGTTTCATAACTCAACTGAAACATAAAAATACTTCCGGAATCAAGCCTGTGTTATGACCGCAGTCATTGCGGAATGTGACTTTGCGGTTTGGATGATATTGTTCGTTTGCGAGATGCTATCTAGCGGCAATGCTGCGAATAAAATCTGATTTGTTGCCCACTATGAGGTCGCCTATGGTGGTTTCCCCAAAAATGCCAATCACAGAATCGCGGTATTCAACTACTTTTGAATGTAACGGGCAGGGATGTGCGGAATTGCATTTCCTGAAATGAAGGGCGCACTCGTCAAATCTTTGTGTCCCATCAATCAGCCATACCAGGGTGATCAGTTGTGTGGAAAGGGTTTTATTATTAATAAAAAAGCCCCCATGAGGGCCCTTGGTACTGGAAAGTATTCCTTGTTTGACAATGGTTCTCAGGATTTTGCCGAGGAAGTGTCGTGGTACTGATAATCGGGAAGCGATCTCTTCGATCTGGATCTTCCGGTTTTCATCATTCATCAGCGCCACATACAGAATTCCTCTTAGGGCATAGCCGAAAGATTTTGAAAAATACATTTTGGAACAGAATTGGTGGCTCAAAACTACCAGCCACCTGAAGCATACTGCATGATTAATATCAGTTTATTAATTGATGTTGGTCAGAAGCCATAAAACCATCCGACAATACTTTTGTCGCATAAAAGATATTAAGGTCTTTTTTTAATCACAATTATCAAACATGAAACAAAAATCACTTCTTACAGTCACATTTATCACAGCATTGATCTGTCTTTTCGCTGCATGTAATAGCGGAGAGAAGAAGGAAGCAGAACCACTCGACACGGAAGAGCTTACAAAGAATCAACCGGAAGTACATGGAACTGAAGTGAAGCCTGGTGAAGTTCAGCTTACAACTCCCCTGAATCAGGAATGGGTGACTGCCGGAAAGAATATTTATGAAATGAAGTGCTCATCCTGCCACAAGCTTACAGATGAAAAGCTGGTAGGCCCGGGTTGGAAAGGTGTTACCAAGAAGCGGGAACCACATTGGATCATGAACATGATCACCAACGTAGATATGATGCTTGAAACAGATCCTGAAGCGCAAAAGCTTTTGGAACAATGTCTGGTCAGAATGCCGAATCAAAACGTATCAAAGGAAGAAGCCAGGCAGATTCTTGAATTCCAGCGAAGCAACGATGGTGAGAAATAGGCTATTATTTTTTTAAATATAAAACTGAAATATGAGACCCCACCGTTTTCAAACCACAATTGGTTTGGCGATTGCATCCTTATGCCTGGTTTATTTTCAAAGTTGTAAGCCAAAAGGCACGGAATCCGCCATCAGCGGCGATGCAGCCAGCAAAGTATATGTTGCTCCCGGCAAGTACGATGAATTTTACAATTTCGTTTCGGGTGGCTTTAATGGCCAGATGAGCGTTTATGGAATTCCTTCCGGCAGATTATTCCGTATTATCCCGGTTTTTTCACTTTCACCTGAGAATGGTTATGGCTACAGTGAGGAAACAAAACCAATGCTGAACACTTCACATGGTCCTGTGCCCTGGGACGACCTCCATCACATCGCACTTTCTGTAACAGACGGTGTGCACGATGGACGCTGGGTGTTTGCAAACGCAAACAATACTCCCAGAATTGCCAGGGTAGAGCTCAGGAACTTCCGCACAGAAGAGATCATTGAGATACCGAACAGTGCGGGTAACCACTCATCTCCATTCATCACTCAGAATACTGAGTATGTTGTAGCCAGCACGCGTTTCAGTGTTCCGGTAGGCGATAATCTTGATGTTCCGATTACCAGTTATAAACAGAATTTCAAAGGAACTATCAGTTTTATAGCAGTTGATTCGGTAACAGGAAGAATGAAGATCGATTTTCAGCTGTTGATGCCTGGTGTGAACTTCGACCTCGCACGTGCCGGCAAAGGCCCCTCTGGCGACTGGTTCTTTTTCAGTTGCTATAATTCAGAGCAGGCCAACACCCTTCTGGAAGTGAATGCTTCGCAGAAGGATAAGGATTTTATCATTGCCGTCAATTGGAAAAAAGCACAGGAATATGCAAGAGCAGGAAAAGGCACAAAGCAGGCTGTTAAGTATGCGCACAACGTATATTCAGAAAAAACACATAGCGCTACTTCTACAATAATGAATGAAGTGCTGGTAATTGATCCGAAGCAATTCCCCGACATCGTTTATATGATGCCATGCCCCAAATCGCCTCACGGTTGCGACGTTAACCCAAGCGGTGAATACATTGTTGGCAGTGGAAAGCTTGCGGCAATCATACCGGTTTTCTCATTTGCTAAAATACAGAAGGCAATTGCCGATAAGAATTATGATGGGAATTATGAAGGAATACCAGTATTAAAATATGAGGCTGTTCTTCATGGGGAAGTTCAAAAGCCCGGCCTTGGACCATTGCATACAGAATTTGACGAAAAGGGAAATGCTTATACATCTTTCTTTGTTTCGTCTGAAATTGTAAAATGGAGCGTTGCTGATCTTAAAATACTGGACAGGGTACCTACCTATTATTCAATTGGTCACCTTTCAGTTCCTGGCGGCCCAACTAAAAAGCCGTGGGGAAAATATGTGATCGCGTATAACAAGATCACGAAAGACCGCTACCTGCCAACAGGCCCTGAGCTTGCTCAAAGTGCACAGCTTTATGATATCAGCGGCGACAAAATGAAACTCCTGCTGGATTATCCAACTATTGGTGAACCACACTATGCGGAGGCAATTCCCGCAGATATGATTGTCAAGAACAGCAATAAATTTTATAAGATCGAAGAAAACCAACATCCGCACGCGGCAAAAGGTGATAAATTCGCTCGTGTTGAGCGCAAAGGAAATGAAGTGCATGTTTACATGACAGCAATCCGTTCACACTTTACACCAGACAATATCGAGGGCGTGAAGCTTGGAGACGTTGTTTATTTCCACGTAACGAATGTTGAGCAGGATTGGGATGTGCCTCACGGATTTGCGATCAAAGGCGCGAACACCGCAGAAATACTCATTATGCCTGGTGAAACACAAACTTTGATGTGGAAGCCGGACAGAGTAGGAATTGTTCCGATCTATTGTACCGATTTCTGTTCGGCGCTGCACCAGGAAATGCAGGGATATGTTAGAGTATCACCCGCAGGATCCAGTGTGCCGATCACGTTCAGTACAGGAAAATCAGTGACGGATACAACAAAAAGTGTTGCAGAAGGAGCCGGTGCTTCAAGAAAATAAAAGGTGAAAGTTGGGGTCTGGAAACAGGCCTCAACTTTTAAACAGCAAGTTATGAACAAGCTAAGTAAGGTTTCAAGGTTACTGGTGGCGTTTGCGTCGATCGTGTTAGTTGCGGTTTATTTTGTTCCTGCGTGGCGCATTGACCTCTTTGCCCCTCAGTATCCCGAAGGCCTGGTGATGAAAATATGGATCAACGATATTACCGGAGATGTGGAAGTTATCAACGGATTGAATCATTACATTGGCATGAAGCATATCACGGTTGATATGTTCCCTGAATTCACTTATCTGCCTTTTGTTGTAGCGTTCTTCATAGCATTCGGATTACTGGTAGCAATTCTTGGCAGCAGAAAACTTCTGCTTGCATACCTGGTACTTACAGTTATTGGTGGAGTTGCGGCGATCTATGATTTTTACCAATGGGGCTACGACTACGGACACAACCTTGATCCGAAAGCGCCCATCCAGGTTCCCGGGTTTTCTTACCAGCCGCCGGTTATCGGACACAAACGCCTTTTGAATTTTGATGCCTATTCATTTCCTGATATTGGCGGATATATTGTGATCATCGCTGCCATGCTCGCGTTTACAGTTTGGTTTTTTGAATGGTTCCGCGGCTATAAAACGAGGAAGCGTACGAAGCCAGCCAAAATGAAAGCAGTGGTTGCCGTTGCCGCATTTGTTGTTTTGATGTCGGCCTGCGATACCAATCCTGTTCCCTTTGAATTGGGAAAGGATGTATGCAGCAACTGCCGGATGACTATTGTGGATCCGAAATTCGGAGGTGAGGTGATCACTAAAAAAGGGAAGGTTTACAAATTCGATGATGTCAGGTGCATGTCGCAGTTTTTGAAAACAGGTACAGTTGGTGAAAACGACATCCGGCATCAGGTTGTAGTTGACTACTCAAATGTCAGCCAGTTCCTGGATATTAATACCGCGTTTTTTATTACAAGCCCCGGACTTAAAAGCCCGATGGGCAGCAATACCGCAGCATTCGCTTCAGCTGAAGCATCTCAGAAACTTAATATAAATGGAGAGGCGGGCAGCTGGAATGATCTGAAAGAAAAATTTAAATAACCAATGCGGTTGCTTGCCATAATACTAATTTTCTTTTCTGGCTGTTCACAGCATAACAGTGGAGAGAGCAGCCGTCCCCAGGCAAGACTGCCTGTACCGGAAATTGCAAGCCGGAATTTAAACATTGCGGCAAATGTTCAACCATCCGGTAATGTTATTGTAGTAGGGAAAGGTCAGCAATTTTCTTCCCTGAAAGATGCGATCGCGAAGGCAAAAAGCGGCGATACGATCGTGCTGCAGCAGGGAATTTACAGGGAAGGAAATATTGTGCTCACAAAAGCTGTCACAATCCTGGGACAAAACTACCCTGTGCTGGATGGTGAAAAAAAACATGAGATCATCACAATCAGCGGAAGCAATATCAAGGTAAGCGGAATTCATTTTAAAGATTGTGGTCAGTCTGCTATGAACGATTTCGCGTCTGTTAAACTCATTGATTCACGTAACATCATTATATCGGACAATAAAATTACAGACTCGTATTTTGGCATTCATATTTCCAATTCAAAGGATTGTACCATTCAGGGGAATGCTGTTTCGGGCACGCCAACAACTGAACAGAATACCGGCAATGGTATTCATTTATGGAAGTGCGAAAACATCCTGATCGAAGAGAACTTCATTTCCGGCCACCGCGATGGGATTTATTTTGAGTTTGTAACGCGCTCGCTCATCAAAAACAATATCAGCGATCAGAACATCCGGTACGGCATCCATTTCATGTTTTCTCACCACGACCGGTATATTGGTAACACCTTCCGCAATAATGGCGCGGGCGTGGCTGTCATGTACAGCAATAACGTACATATGGAGGACAATCATTTCGAGAAGAACTGGGGCGCCGCTGCCTATGGCATCCTGTTGAAAGAGATCTCAGACAGTCATATTGCGCGCAATACCTTTAACACCAATACGGTTGCAATACTCATGGAGGGCACGAACCGCATTGAAGTGAAACAGAACAGCTTCCGTGAGAACGGCTGCGCTATGCGGGTACAGGCCAGTTGTAATGATAACACCATACATGACAATAACTTCTTTGGAAACACTTTTGATGTGGCGACCAATGGGACGATGATGCTGAATAGATTTTATAATAATTACTGGGATAAGTATGAAGGTTATGATATGAACAGGGATGGGATCGGAGATGTGCCTTATCATCCGGTAAGCATGTATGCAATGATCATTGAACAGAATCCAAATGCGCTGATACTGATGCGCAGCTTTATTGTTCAGCTGCTCGACAAAGCTGAGAAGGCTATTCCAAGTCTTACGCCCGAAGATCTTGCGGATGAAAAGCCAATGTTAAAACCATTGAAATTATGATCGTTATTGACCATATTAATAAAAGATTCAAAAAGCTTCAGGCGCTTGACAGTGTTTCGGCCGCGTTTGTAAAAGGCCAGGTCGTGTCGTTGATTGGACCGAACGGATCGGGAAAGACAACACTCATAAAATCCATTCTAGGAATGGTAAAGCCCGATAGCGGTAAAATATTGTTCGACAGGGAAGTCATCAACGGCGATCCTTCTTATCGTGCCCGGATCGGATACATGCCACAGATCGGCCGTTATCCCGACAATATGAAAGTGGGACAGCTTTTTAAAATGATGAAGTCCATCAGGCAGGTTGACGAGCGAAAGCTCGATACCGATCTGCTGGTCAGGTTCAACATTCCCGGAATTTACGATAAATCCATGCGTACGCTTAGCGGTGGAACCAGGCAAAAGGTCAGCGCCGCGCTTGCATTTTTATTTGATCCTGAAGTATTGATCCTGGATGAACCAACAGCGGGATTAGATCCCTTATCATCCGAGATTTTGAAAGAAAAGATCATCGCTGAAAAACATAAGAATAAACTTATACTGATAACATCTCATATTCTGAGCGACCTGGATGAACTAACCACCCATGTAATGTACATGCAGGAAGGTAAGGTTGAATTCTTCAAAGAGATCGACACCCTGAGGGATGAAACAGGCGAAACGAAACTAAGCCGCGCCATTGCGCGACTGATGAAGGGTCAGAAACTGAATTCAATGTGGATTGATGAAGTGGTTGACATAAAAAGGCCGGAATCGGTAGATTAAACTTTTGCATTATGCTGAAGCTTTCAAAATATGTTCTGTACGATATACTGAGAAGTAAAATAGTATTGGCGTACACGCTCTTCCTGCTTGTAATATCCGTGAGCATGTTCCAGATGGAGGAAAATACCAGCAAGGCTATGCTGAGCCTTTTAAGCATCGTACTGATAGTAGTACCGCTCATAAGTCTCATATTTAGCACCATTCACTATTATAATTCATACGAATTCATTGAGCTGATGCTTTCACAACCAATGAGCCGTACCAAAATACTGCTGAGCGAATATGGCGGAGTAGCAATTTCGTTAGTGACATCCTTCCTGATCGGTATCGGTGTGCCGATAATGATCTATTCATTCGATGCCACCGGAATGGCAATGATCTTCACCGGAGTTGCACTGACACTGGTGTTTTCATCTATCGCGTTTTACGCATCGGTACGTTCAAGAGACAAGGCAAGAGGTATTGGCGCGGCCTTGCTGCTATGGTTCTATTTTGCGTTGATCTATGACGGACTGGTGCTGTTGATACTATTTACGTTCAGTGAGTATCCACTGGAGAAGTTAACAGTGGTGCTGTCATCGCTGAACCCGGTTGACCTTGGAAGGATATTCATTATGCTTAAGATGGATATCAGCGCGCTGATGGGTTATACCGGCGCATTGTATAAAGACTTCTTCGGAAGTACAACAGGAATGTTGTACACTTTTGGAATTATGTTGTTATGGATGGCTTTGCCCTTATGGCTGGCAGTACGTGCCTTCAAAAGGAAGGATATGTAATTTACCCTGACCACTAAATTTTAATCTATGAGCAATTTTAAGGACATGACACTGGCGCAAATCGTCACCAGTGACTACCGCACAGCTTCTGTTTTTGAGAAGTACGGTCTTGACTATTGCTGCAGGGGAAAACAAACTTTGCAGCACTCCTGCGAAGAGTTCAAACTGTCTGTTGATAAACTAATATCAGAATTAAAAGCGGTTTCTTCCGGCTCAAAGCCTGCAGTTGACTTTTCAAACATGAGCTTGTCTGATTTGATTGATCACATCATCAGGTCGCACCACGAATATGTAAAAGCAGAGATGCCTTACCTGTTGGCTTATCTGCATAAAGTTGCCATGAAGCATGGCGAACGTCATCCCGAAATGGTGAATGTGTACGAGGCGTTCGCTTACCTGAAAGAAGAAATGGAAAACCACATGGCAAAGGAGGAAGAAATACTTTTCCCTCAGATAAGATCATTGGAAAATCAGGAGAATTCTTTCAGGAAGGAATATTTGCAGTCGCCAATCAGTTCAATGCTGCTGGAACACAGCGCAGCGGGATCGCTGATGCAGGAGATAAAGCGGCTCACCGGTAATTATAAACCGCCGATGGACGCCTGCACCACTTATCGGCTTAGCCTGGCTTCATTGAACGCTTTCGAGCTGGATTTTCACCAGCACGTGCACCTGGAAAATAATATCCTGTTCCCGAAGGCGCTGCAGCTATTCAGGCACCTGCATGAAACTGCGCTAAACTGAAATGACCTGGTATTTTCAGGCGGCGTTTCCCAAACGCTGATGACCGTATATCATAAATTGCCGGATTCATCCAATGCTGCTATTGCTTAAGGTGTATTTTTGCCGGAATACAGCATTGGATTCCGGTTATGATAATGAATTTCGATAGACAGCTTCAGGCGCTGAACCACATTGTAAAAGACGTTCATCATTTTGGCATTTACGGCCATAGAAATGAAGAAGGAACCTACAGGATCTTTGCTGATGGGCTGGTAGGACTTACCTTTTACGAATCGGAGGATGAGGTTTTTTTCAATGGACACAAAAGCGCGCAGTTATTTCTCTACGGCCAAACGGTAAAGCCATTGGAAATAACCTACAGATCCGGGTTTTCTGTAATTGTTGTCTATTTACAACCTTATGCAATAAGATACCTGTTTGGAATAGATGCGTCACTGCTCACCGATACCTGCCTCGATTTCACTCTTATCAATAATCAATTAACGCATGACCTACTTTCCGCTGAAGGAACAGCTTGCAGGATTGAATTGTTGCTGAATTATCTGTTGAAAAAATCAGAGTCGTTAAAGAAACCGCCCGATGAACGAATGGTTTGGGCGACAGATAAAATTATCAGGGAATCCGGAAGGATATCCATTGCTTCGTTACAGCGTGAGCTTTTTTTATCTGAAAGAACTTTTGAACGTCAGTTTCTGAAAACAGTGGGTGTTACTCCTTCCACATTTTCAAAGATCTGCAGGTTTAACACGGCCATGAATGTGCTGAAGAATAAAAACTTTACCAATTTAACGGGCATCGCATATGAAGCAGGTTATTCCGATCAGAGCCATTTTATCCGCAACTTCAAGGAGTTTACTTCTCTTACGCCTTCCCAATACATTTCACAAATAAAGTCAATGGCTGATCCCGTCTGATTTTTTTGACGGCTTCGTTCAATTTTGCGGCTACTCCCTCATGTTAGTTTTGCTGAAAACAAATAAACAAACAATGAGGGTAATCATTTTCGGAGCTACAGGAAATGTCGGTAAACAACTCACATTCCAGGCGCTGGCGCAGGAACATCAGGTAACAGCTTTCACACGTAATAAAGAAAAGCTGCACGACATCAGGCATAACAACTTTCGGATAGTATCGGGAGACGTGCTCGATTATCCTTCAGTGCTCAAAGCAGTGAAAGAACATGATGCGGTTCTCTGCTCGTTGGGCGCGGGGCGAAAGGGAGTTGTGCGCTCTCAGGGTACAAAGAATATA
Source organism: Chitinophagaceae bacterium (assembly GCA_036402175.1). Taxonomy (GTDB): domain Bacteria; phylum Bacteroidota; class Bacteroidia; order Chitinophagales; family Chitinophagaceae; genus DASPKM01. The sequence continues at coordinate 100,861 of DASWTK010000054.1, forward strand.
CTCAGGGCAATGAATGAAACCGGTGTCAGGAGAATAATCTGCCAGACAACACTTGGCTGTGGTGAGAGCTGGAACAATCTGAACTTTTTCTGGAAGCGCATTATGTTTGGATGGTTCCTGAAAGAAGCATTTGCCGATCATGAGTTGCAGGAAAAATATGTTATGGAAAGCGACGTTGACTGGACAATTGTACGACCGGGCGCATTCGTAAAAGGTGCGCTTACCGGAAATTACAGGCATGGATTTCCGGCATCCGACCACTCCGTAACTTTGAAGATATCTCCACCCGATGTGGCGATGTTCATGCTGGATCAGTTGGCAAGCAATACCTATCTGCGCAAAGCTCCGGGCCTTTCGTATTGATGTTTTGGATGCATGTCGCGTTCAACCCTCAGAATGGCGCATTTGCACAGCATGAAATTCAGATTCGATGGTGATTTTTGTGGATCGAAAAAAAAAAATTATAGCGATGAAAAATTATTGTCTCCACCCGCTCTTATGGATCATAGTACTTCTTTTTGTTGGTGTAATCAATGCAAAGGCGCAGAACAAGACGCCGGAAAGCCTGAGATCATCAGGGCTTGCACCTGTAAACGGTGTAAATATTTATTATGAAGTACACGGAGACGGAGATCCGATCGTGTTGCTGCATGGCTCTTTTATGACCATCAATCTTAACTGGGCTCAACTGATACCTGAGCTTTCGAAGAAACGAAAGGTAATAGTACTGGAATTCAGAGGTCATGGCCGTTCAACTGATTCTAAAGAACCGTTTTCTTATAAGTTACTGGCAAGTGATGTGGCCGGAGTTTGTAAGTTTCTGAAAATTGATAGTGCGGATGTCCTTGGCTATAGCCTGGGAGGAACGGTAGCCTTTCAACTCGCAATTCAGAATCCTACGCTTGTGAAGAAATTAATAATTGTATCCTCAGTTTATAAATACGAAGGGTGGCTGCCCGAAATGCGGTCGATGCTGAAAACCTTTAAACCCGATTTTCTTGATAATACACCGCTTTACGCGGAGTATAAAAAAGTGGCACCCGACTCAACCCGCTGGCATGCGTTTATGGAAAAGATGCTTGTGTTTGAGAATAAGCCTTATGATCTTGGAGAAGCCAATATCAAGGCTATCAGGTCTCCTGTTTTATTGATCATGGGCGACAATGATGGCGTTGACCTTTCTCATGTTACTGCTATGTACCGGTTGTTGGGCGGTGGCGTTTTTGGTGACATTGCGGGCCTGCCCAGATCTCAGCTTTCAATAGTTCAGGGCAATACGCACGTTTCCTTAATGATGGACCCTTCAATTGTGAATTCACGGGTTGAGGCATTTTTAAAGCCTGGGAAATAACGGCATTGGCTAAGCTCATTTTTGAATGGAGGGATAATGGTAACTCAATAACTTTCCTGGCTAATCCCGGCATCATCACCATCACGAGCCCTGCGATTATTAAAGCCAGTCCGGTTAGCATACTGAGTGAAATCGCTTCCTGAAGAAAAAGAACGGACCATAAAAGACTGAAGACCGGAACAATGATGGTGACCATTGACGTATTTACAGGGCCGATTGTACTGATCAGCCTGAAATAAATAATGAAGGCAATAGCGGTGCTTACAATACCGAGCATCATTACCGGAACACCAATATTCAGTGATACTAAACTAGGATTGTATTCTATCATAAAAACCGGCAAAACAACTATGGCAGCCCCGGTAAGTTGTCCGGCTGCGGTTTGAATCGGATCGCTGCCTGAAAACTTCATCCTGGCAAACACGGTTGAAATGCCGTAGGAAACAGCAGCAGCTATCGAAGCACCAAATGCCAGTATGGTATTTGTTGACATTTCAACCGGTGTCCAGCCTGCAATAATAACAATGCCCGCCATTCCTGATATAAAACCCGCGATCTTTCCCGGGTTCATTTTCTCCTTCAGCCAGATTCGTGCTACCACGGCTGTAAATAAAGGAGTGGTGGCATTAAGTATCGCGCTGACAGATGCGTTCAATTGCATTACCGAATAAACGATCAGTGCTGTTGGTATCACCAGGTTGAACAATCCAAGGAACAGGTATTTTCCACCAGACTTCTTAAGCAATGGCATATGACCGTTGACAGCGGCGACAGCCATTAGAAAAAGCGCAGCTATAATGACTCTCGCGCTCATGGTGAGTCCGATTCCTATTACAGGTCCAACCATTTTGATGAACAGGTAAGAGCCACCCCAGATTGCCCCCAGCAATAAAAGACGGAAGATGTTGATGAGTTTCATGACATTGATGTATTGTTCTGGTAAAAGGAGTTTAAAACATAAAGCTATTCCCTGATCAATACCAGGCTGTTATACAATTACAGGTAAGTTTTATAAAATTTTGACTGCCTGTTTTGTTCAATGAACCTGTAGATTATGCAGGACCGGTTAGCAATTATTACGCTGCGGATTCGTTTTAACGTTTATGTTCACACGTTAGGTTTTGAGTAGCGCGTAATTGAATGACAACGCATTATACAGTGTTATAACGTTAACAATACTTTACCTGCCAATTGCTTTTAAATGAGAAAATAGTTTTAGACTTTGTATTAAGAAAAATGTACCCCTATGTCAACACATTTACTCAAAAATTTGCTACTCGTTTTCGCCCTGGGAGCCTGCGCTTCCCCTTCGCGCGTAAACAAGGAAACTGTGAAGAGTGACCCGGTTGATAATTCTGCTCAACCCGTTATACCGGTTGACCAATTACCCAAATCAATGATGGACCTTCCTCAAACCCAGTATGGTGGTTTCGTGCTATCGCCCGGATTCTATGAGGCGGAGTTCAAAACTTATTGTTTACAGCCCGGAACACCGGATCCAAGGCCGCGTGATGCTTATCTGCAAAGCCCGGTAACGGGTTACAGAAAAGACATTATCGAATCTGTTCTGATCAATTCCAGGGAACATCCGCAAATGGACCAGAAAAATATTCAGTTGCTGTTGTGGTCAGTGGTTAGCGGATCTGATTTCAATAAACTTTCTTCTTCTGTGCGGTCCGATGCAATGAGGTTGCTGACTTCAAAACAAATATTTGAATTAAATGGCGGCGTTATCGGGTTGGTTAAAACCGTTTCAAATACAACGGGTATCCTAAACGCTAATCGCGATATGAAGCGTCTCTTTGAAATGAGTACTTCATCTTATGAAAACTTCGAGCGACTGGCAGTGCTTAACGAACCGTCACAGATAAAACGTACCGGCGTGAAGGCCGATAAATGGTACAAACAGAAAGAAAACTATTTCGTTCGCTATTTCCCCGTGAGTTATAAAAAGGTAAGAATACAGGTGTATGTGCCGGATAGTTTGATGGATGCGGAAGGTAAGGTCAATGGCGAACACGTGGTATTTGATCCTACCGGACAGGAAGCAATTCCGGCTTTTACCAACGCCCAGCGTTTAGGAATCGGTGCGCCTGTGGCGGATATCGTCAGGGTTATTATCCAGGTAAGCAAGGATGCGAACAATAAAAAGCGAACGCCCAAAGAAGAACGTAAAGACCTCCCTAAAAGCAAGCAGGGGCCATCTTATTAAATTCTTGCAGGTGTTGAAGTAGTATGAATTTTAATAATGCTGTTTATAACGAGGGCTGAAGCGGTTTCACAAAAATCAAGGCCTGAATAATCCGGGTTATAGCCGCCGATGTAAGGCACAGCAATGATGTAAATGCGGTTATTGAAAGCGCCATATTGGTCTATCACCTGAAAGTTATCATTGATAGCGATGCCCGGTACCTGCAGATAATATTCGCCCTTAGTATCCCGTTCAACTTTGTCGTTATTTTTCATTTCCTTCAACCCTTCTTCGGAAGATTTGAATTTCAGGCGAGCCGGACTTATGATTCCGTTATCCGTCAGGCTTCTGAAAGGAAAATCAGAGAAAGGCAAGTGTTGCTGACCTACGCAATCAATGAACATTGGATAATAAACAGAATGTTTCCCGCCTTGTTCATCTGTATAATGATACAAAGCACCACCTTTTTTTTGCGGCTCAACAGTGCTGTCTGCGTCAACGGCTACCAGTTTCAGAACTTCCGCTGCATGCAGTGCCAGTAACTCCTGGCAGGAGCCCTGCGGAACGAAGGCGATGACAATAGAGATCAGCGGCATCAATACCTTCTTTAGACGAATCATGTCTTCTGCTGACAAATGTTTTGCCGGGTAGTTCATGGCATAACTCAGACTGGCCAGCATTTCTTTCCAGTGAACTGACTCTTTGCGTTTAATTGATTTCTCGGCTTCGGCATATTCTGCCTTAAACAGAATGAAAGGGTCAAGTCGTTCCCGCAGGCTCATCATATTTTCTACAAACGCTTCAATTGTCATGTTCCTGATCTTCTCATAAAAGTCCGGATCAGATTCACGAAGCGGTTCCTTAAAATTTCTTTCGAACAGGTAATCAAGCGAAACAAAACCGTCATTGGCAGTCATGTGTGATCTTATTTCTTCCTGTGAAAGCATCGAGCCTTTGGAGAGTTGCGGCTCTTCGAGGTGAAAACGGATTGAGGGAAGCAGGCCATCCAGTGAATGCAAAATCATTTGAAAACCTTCACTGCCGTTTGCCAGTTCGTATGAAACTGATCCATCATCGCCTTTTATAAAACGCCCATTGCATCTCGAAAGCGTACGTACCGCGTCAATGGCGGTAAGTGATGCTCCTTTGATAGCAACGGGATGATTTAACTTCAACGCAAGCTTCGATGGAGGATAAGGTGAGTCGAAATAATCCGGTATAATGCCTTCATGAATGAGAGGCCAGGTATGGCCGGTGCTGATGATAACGTGATCAAACTGCTCCGAACTTCCATGGGCAGTTACCACTACTACTTTTTTCTCTGATAGCTGATCAACAATGTCGGTGACTTCCGTGTTCAGATAGACATTTGTTGTAATGCCTTTTTTCTTAGCCTGTTTTAATAAAAGCTCAAACTGGTCAGTAAGGTATTGTCCGAAAAGCAGCCGGGGAAGTACTTTATACTCACTGAACTTTTCAGGAGCCATACCATATCTTTTCAAAAGTTCACCTGGCGCATTTTTGATCCATTCTTTAACAGGAGTTACAAGATCGGGAATTTCATTACCTGAAACATTAGTGATGTGTTCGTCATTAGCGCCTTCGGAACTGTAGGGCATTCCTGCGCCCAGCTGTGATTTTCTTTCGAAAATTGATATCTCCAGGTTTTCAAGGCTGGAATTGATAAGCCTTTTTAACAGAAATAATCCCGATGGGCCCGCTCCCAGTATGCCGATCCGGATGGTTTTTTCCTTTTTCATCAAAGATTACTTAACGTAAAAATATATACGTCGGTTTATGTAACCTTCAAATTAATGGAAAGTTTGATTCCGGAGGTTGCACCAAAGGCGGTTATTGCAAACAGTTATGCAGAAGTTAAATGGGTGGCTTGATTATACATGGACGGTTTCTTCATAGTGGCTGGGTGCAATGCATTCCTGCCAGTAATCCACAATTTTCTTTATTGTGTTTTCGAAACTTATCATGGAAGATGGCTTAAGAAAAAAGCCCTGCACCGACATTGCATAAGCATCTATAACAGATTTTTTATTTGCCCCGGTAGTAAAGAATAGGTAAGGTATGCACTTATTCTGCAGTTGTTCGTTTGTGAAAACCTTGTTCCTGAGTTCAAAGCCGTTGATCCTGGGCATGTTTATGTCAGACAGTATCAGGAAAGGCTGCACATCTGTTTTATTGAGATATTCCAGTGCTTCATTACCATCCACGAAGTAAACCACCTCATTTTTGTAAGCAAGCTTTTTAAATATTTCTACCAGTACCGCCTGGTCGTCCATATCATCTTCAATCACTACAATCGGCCCTGATTTATCCATAATAATTATATGCTATATTGACAAGATAGTTCAATAATCAGGAAAGCGGCAGGAAATTAAGTCAATATGAAGTGAATACGTTATTACCCAGCGTATTAATAAAGCAACGTATTAACACCAAAGCTGGTTTAATAGGACTACATTACATGAATGCCCGTATTTTACCGGCTTTCCATCACCGAAGGTTATTACATCCTCCCGATCTGAATTTTACCACCAGATCATAGTGAATTCTCTGATGTTATCATGCGTTCCTATTTATTCATTTTTATTAATATGTTTTTTATGAAAAGAGTATTTGTATTAGTGTTCCTTCTTTCCGTTTCTGTTCTTATGTATGGGCAAGCAATAGAAGGAACCGTTGAATCACAAAGAAAGCAACAGCCAGCTGCAATTATAGAATTACCATATGCGCCCGACGTTGTGAAGGCCGCAATGAACGATCACCTGTCGAAAAAGGGGAAGTCAAAAGGAAGCGATCTGAAAGGCTTTACAACCTATAGAAACACGCAAACCATGCAGAATGACAGCGCGAATGCGGACATGTTTTTTAAAATAGAGCGTAAAAGCCGGCAGGAAAAAAGTAATACTACAGTTTCCCTGCTGGTAAGTACGCCGCCAACAGAAGGCACTGCTGCAAGCAATCTTAATTATATGAACATGGAAGAAGCCAAAGCATACCTGAATGAGCTGGCGCCTGCAATTGAAGCTTATAAACTCGAGCTGGTGATAAAGGAACAAAATGAATCCCTTATCAAAGCGGAATCTAAGCTGAAAAGTTTGGTGAACGATGAAGCCGACCTGGAGGACAAGAAGAAAAATATTGAAAAAAGACTGAGCGATAATAAATCAGAGCAGCAAAAGCAGGCTAATGAAATAGAAAACCAAAAACAAAAGCTTGCAACCTGGGTTAATCAGCGGAAGTCCTGATATTGACATCATATTCCTTGTAATAGCTCCTGTATCCCAATAGTCTGCTCATGGGTGTGACCATAAGCCCTATTTCATGAGCGTTCAGGGAGAATGAATAGCGGTAGAAAGGGAATTAATGGAAGCGTTATTTTTGCCCTCGCTTCAGATTAAACCCGTTTTATGAAATGCAAAGCTGTTCATTTCTTTATCACTTTTATATTGATTTACTTCCCAGCCATTCAGGCAAATGCGCAGAATAATTTAAAATACCGCCCCAGGATTGCAAATTTTGAGTACATCGAAATTGTGAAAGGCAAGGAAAGTAGTGAAATGCCGTTATTGATCGCGTTTCATTATTCAGGCGGCAACCCTCTAGAGACGTTGCGTGATTATGACAGCCTGAAGAACCCGGTTAGAATAATTATTCCGAGGGGAAATTTTTTAAAGCGGGATGGATTTTCCTATTATCCCACAGATTATTATCAGAAAGACAGCGTTACCCAGTTTGCATTGGCCCGCCGGACGGTTGACAGCCTTGCATTATTTATAATGCAGATTGAAAAAAAGTATAAGCAGAAGGCAGTGGTAAGTGGCATTTCGCAGGGGGGCGATATATCTCTATTGCTTGCGATATATTATCCCGCATTGTGTAAGGCCTCATTTCCATTTGCTGCAGTAATACATCCGCACATTATCGAAAGTCTAAAAATTAAACCAGCCAGGGAAGTGCCGGTATATTTATTCCAGGGTGAGGATGATAAAATCATTCCTGTTTCTGTAACAAGGAAAAAGGTAGAACAGATTGGCAGCGGAATGAATATCAGGTTGCAGACTTATGCAAACCTTGGACATGACATATCGCTGCAGATGAAAGTTGACTATTCTAAATTAATTGACGGGATTAATATGTCCGGCCAATCCTATAAACAAACAATCGATATGAGGATTGCCGGTAATGTTCAGTTTGTGAATATTGCGGGTATTCCAACTTCATATTATGAAGTTTACGTCACTAATTTTTCAACAGATAGTTTTTACATAACGAAGCTTGAAGTTGTTGAGACAAATGATGCCACGGTTCTGTTTACAAGCCAGGACAAAGATTTGCAGGACCGGGTCGTGAGAATAGGGGCAAAGCTAAAAGATACAAACAATCTCCTGCCACCCGGGGCTACGGTAATTGTTTATGTTGAACTGCAGGCATCCGGTAAAAAAAGTATCGGAACAATAGGCCATTATATAACAATAACTGACTTGCATAACCGAACCAACGGTTACAGAATAAAAGGCCCCGTTACGAAACCAAAAGTCACGACTGAAATTATTTTAGGGCCGCCGTTAAAAAATGGTACATGGTCTGCAATCTATCATCCGGTTTGGGAAAGGGGTCATCGAAGGGTGATCTATACTCAGGATGGCATTGCCAGGATCCCCGGCAGGTATGCAATTGATTTTATAAAGGTTGATAGTGCTGGACGATATGCAAACGGCAATGAAAATTCTATAACGAATTGGATTGGATATGGAGAAGAGGTTATTGCTGTAGCGGATGGCATAGTTGAATCGGTTGAAAACAATTTTCCCGAGAGCCCTACACTGGCTGCTCATCCCCGGTATTCCCCGGACAAGGCAACTGGTAATTATGCTTCAATCAGGATAGCCAATGGTGTTTATGCATTTTATGAACACTTAAAACCTGGAAGCATAAGAGTAAAGCCGGGGCAGCGGATAAAAAAGGGAGATATTATTGGGGAAGTAGGGTTTACAGGTCAGTCTGCTGGTCCGCACCTGCATTTTCATATCGCCGATAACAACTCGCCGCTTGGAGCGGAAGGATTGCCATTTTCTTTTGAAAGGTTTATGATCCACGGAACTTATTCAAGCGTTGAAATGTTTGGCAAGCAGCTATGGGAGAAACCTAAAGGGATAAATTCACCTCTGCGTACTAATGAAAGGCCACCGCCAAACTCAGTAATATCGTTTTAACCTTCCTGGAAAAGTTTTTCCCTGGTTTTGAATTCTTCCATGTCTATCAGAGAAAGGTATTTCCTGATCAGATCTTCATCAACTTCAGCGCGTTGGTTGATCTCATTCAGAATTTGTCTTTGTTTTTCCAAAAGGTCCAGGTAAACGTGCTGATAATCAATCAGTGAGTTCTCTTCCGAAATACCTGGTGATGTAAGTTGTTGGTTAAAGAAATTTAATTCTGTTTGTAGCCTTGTTTGAAGGTTTCGCAGATGTTCGTTCTTAAGCCAGTCCTCTCCGTATTTATCTTCGAGGTATTTAAGAGAGTAGTGTGCCATTTTCTTTTGAATGATCGTTTCCTGTTCACGATCGGGAATTGTGCTGAATTCATTGGAAGGATTCAGTTTCCGGATCACCCACGGAAGTGATAAGCCCTGAAGAACCAGCGTTACCAGTATTACTATGAAAGTAATGAAGAGAATCAGGTTGCGATAAGGAAAGGGCTGACCGTTTTGAAGAAGTACCGGGATGGATAAAGCTGCGGCAAGCGAAACCACTCCTCTCATTCCAGACCATCCAAAGATGAATGGAATTTTCCAGCCGGGATTTGGATCTGCAACTGTAATAAAGCGACTAATGAACCTGGTGAACGCCGCTGCGCCAAAGGTGCTGATCAATCTTGTGATGATGAGCACAACGGAAATTACCAAACCATACCAGATGGCCTGGCCCAGACTTACCTCTTCCATCTCACTGGTAATGATCCGCAGCTGCAATCCGATCAGCAGAAATACGAAACCATTGAGGACGAAACCGATGGTGGACCAGACGTTTGAACCCTGCACACGTCCCTGATACGATAGCATCTGCTGGCGTTTCCCTGAAAGGAAAAGTCCGCCTGCCACCACCGCCAGCACACCAGAGAAGTGGAAACGTTCGGCAAAGTAATACATGCAGTAAGGCGCAAGAAAACTCAACACTATTTCAATGCTGGGAGTTGTTGGCAGCCACCTGTGTATGGCGTAAAAAACCAGCGCAATGATAATGCCGATGAGTGTTCCCATAATGATCACCAGGAAAAAAGTGCCGGTAGCTTGTGCTAAATGAAACTGCCCGGTAATGATCGCGGCTAGTGCAAAACGGAATACAATAAGCGAAGAGGCGTCATTCAGAAGGCTTTCGCCTTCGGCAACGCTAACCAGTATCTTTGGTGCTTTTACCTGCCGCATAATGGTGGTTGCTGAAATTGCATCGGGTGGAGATACAATTCCTCCAAGCAGAAAGCCCAGTGCAAGTGTAAAGCCCGGAATGAGCGCATTTGAAGCGAAAGCAACTACACAGGAGGTTAATATCACTATAGGAAATGCAAAACTTGTAATAACGCGTCTCCATTTCCAGAATTCTTTCCACGAAGTTTGCCAGGCGGCTTCATAAAGCAAGGGTGGAAGGAAAATAAAAAATATCAGATCCGGATCGATAGCGATATTGGAGAATGCCTTTGTGAAGCTGAGCGCCAATCCTCCCAATACCAGTACGATCGGGTATGCAAGTCGTAGTTTTCCCGCTAACATGACCAACGCAATAATTATAAAGACCAGGAAAACATACTCTATAAAGATACTTTGCATGAAGATGTTTGTCAGGAATTTGGCTTGTTCACACCAAGGCTTTCCCGTGTATATTTTTCGGGAGATTCAATAATGTTCGAAATCAAAGTTGCCAAACTTTTCTGAGAAACGACTGAACCTTTTTCTGGTTCCCCTTTCCGGGTTGTTTCATAATCCACTTCATCTGCGGTAGAGTGTATGATGACTTTTTTCATGTGATGGGAATTGGTGGTTGTGAGCTAATCATGGTGTCAAATGAAGTCGGATTATAGATTAAATAGTAATTTTCCAGAAGAGATGAGGTTGGTTTGTTAAATTTAAAAAAGAGTGGTTGAATGAGCGCAACATGTGTGAAATGGTTGTTTCTATTTTTAATGATTCAACTGTCAGCCTCCATCATGCGGGCTCAGCAGATCGACAGCACTCATAACAGTAAAAGACTTCCCGGTGTTTTCAGTGTCGGTTTAGGCATACATCATGGATTTATTTTTGCCCACTCGCCTTTGGTCGAGAATACAAAAGGCGCTAATCCTACAGGCGTTGAAATCAGCTTTAATTGGGAGAGAAACGATGCGGCATCATGGGATCTTTGCAACTGTTATCCTCGCAAAGGGTTATTGATCGGTTATTATGATTATGATACTGACATCCTTGGTAAAGGTATTACTGCTTCCTATTTTCTGGAACCAAATTACAGACTGGGTAAGAGAAATTTCTTTTCCATTAAAGGCGCTGCAGGACTTGCCTACCTCACCAGTCCATTTGATTCCATAAAAAATCCAACCAATCAATCGTACAGCACCTCGGTCAGCGGTTACCTGGCCTTTGGAATTGGCTTATGGTTCCGGCTTAGTGACCGTTGGTGGCTGAATGGTTCTGTTGTTTACCAGCATATTTCCAATGGAGGGTTTAGTCAGCCCAACAAAGGCATTAACTGGCCTACTGCAGGTATCGGAGTAAGATACCAGAACGAGAACAGAGATTATTTTACGGGTCCGCGAACTAAGGAAAAGTACTGGAAGAATGAATCGCCCCGTTGGGATATTGGCGTTTTGGGAATGGCAAAAAAAGGTACCGATAAACATGGCCACCGGAGAAGATTGCCATTGTTTGGATTGACCTTTCAAGGCAGCAAGCAGATTGGCCGGATAAGTATGTTATTGGTCAGCACGGAGATATTTCATGATGAAAGTTTGCGGACGCAATTAAAACGTGACTCCATCGATGCAAGTGCAATAAAAGCCGGCGTAGCGTTCGGGCATGAATTTCTATTAGGTAAATTTCTTTTTAGCCAACGTATTGGTGTTTATCTGTTTGATCAGACTCCGTATTATGACCGGATATACCATCGCTGGGGAATTCATTATTTGACAGAAAAAAATTGGGGAGTTGGATTTAATTTACTGGCGCACCGGCATGTTGCTGATTTTGTAGACCTCAGAATTACGTATTCAATAAAGAGGCAATCAAAACGTTAGTTATTTATATAATAGTTTAATCCTCTGATGAATTAAAAAAGGTGGTCCGTAGACCACCTTTAGAAAAAAACACCCTATTGAGACTTTTTTAGAACTTAACCAGTTTGATCTGTTTTCTTCTTGATCCCTGCGCAACTTCTACGATATAAACTCCAGGCTTGTATCCACTTCCAAAATTGAATGTAGTTCCGACTGTTACGTTATTGAACATTTCAATGGTTCTGCCTGCGATATCTGACACAGTGATCTTCATCTGTTCGTTGAGGTTGTCACTGCTGATCCTCAGATTAAATGAAGATGATGTCGGATTCGGCATTGCTTTGAGTTCGAAGTTTAGCCTTTCCTGTGTCAATTGCTGACTGCCGTTACTCAATGTTGCCTGCGTTTCAATTGCTGGTTGACCTGGCGCATTTGTACCATTTGGTCCGCCAGCAACGTGCACCTGAATATTTCCTTTTACAATATCCATCAGTTTAATCAATGCAGGATTATTTGTAACAGTATACTCTTCACTCGAGTAGATCACTACATTGTTGAGTTTGTAGAAGATCGAAATCTGATCGATTCTTGGTGTGCCCGATGTGTTGGGTTCTCCATTGTCGATGACCCTGACGTAAATAATACTGGTTGGACCTCCGCCCTGGCTTGTTCCTAATGACAGGTCTTTCCATACGGCATTTTCATATACCATTACAGCCTCGTATGGGTAATACGTGTGATTGTTTATTGTATATGGAGTTAGCGCCTGTGTAGACAGGAAGGTTGGTTTATTGCTCTTAACCTGGTATTGTTTACCACCTTGTCTTATGATGGTATTGAAATTCCCTTGCAGGATTTTCAGGTTATTGCCCCACTTCAGGTTGAACCCATAATTATTCTTCGAAGGTGTTTCGTTTGCTGTAATACCTATTGTTCCTTTCGATTTATTGTTATAAATGTATCCTCCGCCGGTTGTAAAGTCATTAGTCGGCCGCGAAATAGTAATCAGCGCGTTTGTTTCGTTGCACGTCCCACTGGAATAATTACCACCGATGGTCCAGCTTACTTCATGTATAGTTGAATTGACATTATTCCCCAGGCATGGTACGGCCCAGTCATAATAATAATAAGCCGGGTTACCATTTTGAGCCGCGACATATGTTGCTGTAACATTATTCAGACTACCGGGAATCGTAAATTTAACGATTGCAGTGCTCAGGTCACCTGCAGGTGATCCAACCACGCTTACAATAAGCCTGATAATTCCAGCTCCATATCCATTATCAATGATATAACATCCACTGGTGTTTGTTACGCCGAATGTAAGTCCGTCATATGACAGGCACAATGATGCCGGATTCACTGTTAATGTTGCGGTTCTGTAATCATTCGGACATGGAACGTTTGCTGTGAGATTTACTTTGTATTGATACCCGCTTAATGCCACGCCTGGTGAAGTTATAGTCAGTGATGAATTGGTTTCACTACCCATATTGGTAAATACACTTCCAATCGCGGTAGTTTTCTGTTGCCATTGGTATCCTGTGACGTTCGAGGCCACCACTGAGAATACTGCGTTGTTCGGATATGTGACTGTCTGATTTCCACTGAACGATGTTACATCTATTGGTTGACTGACGGTAACAGTTGTTGCAGCAGAATTTTCCTGCAGGCAGGCACCGCTTTGCACTACTGCGCGGAACTGCGTGGTGGTAGTGAGCGCTCCTGTATTCAACGGATTGGCGGTTGATGCGATATCATTCCAGGTGCTTCCATCGGTTGAGTATTGCCATTTAACGATGGCGCCTGTGTTACCACTGAGCGTAATGTTTGTAGAAGAACCCGAGCAGATTGGAGAAGTGCCCGCTGCGGTAGAACCACCGACGGTTGTCGGATCGACGACCACTGTTGTCGCCGCAGAGTTCTGCTCAAGACACGCACCGCTTTGT
>DASWTK010000055.1:0-11523 GCA_036402175.1 Chitinophagaceae bacterium
TGGGCTTCGGTCAGCGTACTTGCACATGAAATGGGTCATCATTACCGTAATCACGTTGTAGATACAAGGGGTAGTACGCCTCCTAAAGAAATTGAAGCTGATTATTTTTCTGGTTATGTAATGGCAAAACTTGGCGCCTCATTGAATGAGGCGATTGCAGCAATGGAACAGATCGCTTCGCCGCGTGCCAGTTCCACACATCCCTCAAAGGCAGACCGGCTGGCCTCAATAACCCGGGGTTGGAATTATGCAAAGGGGTTGACTTCAACAAATCCACCCGGCAATACCACACCGGCTCCTCAACCGCAGCAAAATCCTCCTCCGCCTTCAAATGATGCAAGCTGGATTCATCTGTTTCTGTATGGAAATAATAACATGACAGTTTACCTGTCCGATGACGGAAAGAACTTCACGGCGGCACCATTGGAGATAACCCAGCCTTTTGTCTTCAAGTTCGAAGTGTATAATTATGGCTGGCTCCGTTTCAGCAATGACAGCCGATCCAAAACCTACAGGCTAAATCATAACAGGGATTACGCGATTGTCTGGAGCAGGCGTAGTAACAGCTGGACAGTGATTGAAGTGCCTTAGATTATTTGTCCTTAAAAAATCCACTGACTACTTCAATGGTATAATCAAGATCCTCGTAACTGACCGCATTTGAAATAAACCATGTTTCAAACGCTGAAGGCGGGAGATAAACACCTTTTGCGAGCATCTCATGGAAGAGTTGATTGAACAGTTCATTATTTGCGGATGCGGCGGTAGCGAAATCTGTTACGGGCCTTTCACTGAAATGCACACTGATCATTGAGCCAAGCTGATTGATTACGGATGGGGTATTGCATGTTGTCAATACTTCATTCAAGCCATTTTTTAAGTAAGTGGTTTTCTGTTCAAGTTCTGAATATATTGATGGGGTATTTTTCAGCGCATTCAATAGCGTATAACCCGCGATCATCGCTATCGGATTGCCGCTCAGCGTTCCAGCCTGGTAAACGTTGCCAAGGGGAGCGATCCTTTTCATGATCTCTTTTTTGCCACCAAAGGCTCCAACCGGCATGCCTGCACCTATTACTTTCCCATAGGTAACAAGATCTGCGTTTATTCCTAACCGTTCCTGCGCTCCGCCTGGAGCAAGGCGGAAACCAGTCATCACTTCATCAAAGATCAGTACCATTCCTTCCCGGTCGCAAATCTTTCTCAGTCCCTCCAGGAATCCAGGCATGGGTGGAATGCAACCCATGTTACCCGCAACAGGTTCAATAATGATTGCCGCAATTTCATTTTTATACTGATCTGCCAGTTCTTCAACGGCATTAAGATCGTTGTAAGGAGCGGTAAGCGTATCGAGAGAAACCCCGCTGGTAACACCCGGAACTGTTTGAATATTTAATGTTGCCAGTCCGCTTCCCGCTTTTACGAGGAATGCATCTGCATGTCCGTGGTAGCAGCCTTCGAATTTGATGAATTTGTTTCTGCCAGTATAGCCACGTGCAAGCCTGATTGCGCTCATGCAAGCTTCTGTGCCGCTATTGACCATTCTGATCAGGTCAACATTCGGGGTCATGCTTTTGATAAGTTCGGCTACTTCTATTTCCAGTTCTGTAGGTGCGCCAAATGATGTTGACGACAAAACTTTTTCTCTCACAGCATCCAGTACGGCCTGGTAAGCATGTCCCAGTATCATCGGTCCCCAGGAATTGATATAGTCAATATACCTGTTGCCATCCGCATCGAACAGGTACGCGCCCTTTGCGCTTTTCATGAAGACAGGTGTACCGCCAACACTTTTAAACGCGCGGACTGGTGAATTGACTCCGCCCGGAATACTTTGCTGGGCGCGCTCAAACAATTCCTTACTTCTGGTATACATGGTATTCAATCCTTATGATAATAATCTTACAGCATCTCTTGCAAAATACGTTGCGATCATATCGGCACCCGCGCGTTTGATGGCGGTTAGACATTCGATGATCGCTTTATCTTCATTCAACCAGCCATTTTGAGAGGCTGCCTTGATCATAGCATATTCGCCACTCACCTGGTAGGCGCTTACGGGAATTTCCACTGCATTTTTTACTTCACGGATAATATCAAGATATGCAAGCGCGGGCTTGACCATCACTATATCTGCTCCTTCTTCAACATCAATTAATGTTTCCCTGATCGCTTCCGTGCGATTTGCAGGATCCATCTGATAAGTTTTTTTATCGCCAAATCCCGGAGCCGAGTCCAACGCATCCCTGAAAGGTCCGTAAAAACAGGAAGCATATTTCGCGCTATAACTCATGATGCCTGTTTTGGTGAATCCGCTTTCTTCAAGCGCCTGCCTGATCGCATGGATACGGCCATCCATCATATCGCTGGGAGCTACGAAATCCGCGCCAGCGCGGGCATGACTTACACTCATCTTTGCCAGTACTTCAACTGTCGCGTCGTTTACGATCTCAGTCCCATCAACAATTCCATCATGTCCGTAAGAAGAAAACGGATCAAGCGCAACATCTGTCATTACCAGCATTCCGGGACAGGCATCTTTGATCGCGCGTATGCTTCGCTGCATGAGACCATCTGCGTTGAGGGCCTCCGTTCCTTTATTGTCTTTCAATTCGTCTTTGCATTTTATGAACAGCAGAACGCTTTTCAGTCCCATGTTCCAGAGCGATTGCACTTCCTTAACGGTAAGATCAACGCTCATACGAAAATAATTAGGCATGGATGGGATCTCTTCCCGGATGTTTTCACCTTCGATGATGAACAGGGGAACGATAAAATCATTGGGCGTTAATATTGTTTCAGCAACCAGCGATCGTATGGCCGGTGATTGTCGCAAAATCCTGTTTCTTCTCTGTAGATACATGTCGCTGATAATTTTTTTTAGACAACTTTTTATTAAACCCATTCAACCGGTTGCAGGCAAACTTTTAGTACTTCCTCTTCCGGACTTCCAGGTTCTGGTTGGTAATTGTATTCAAATCTGACGGTTGGCGGCAGGCTCATTAAAATACTTTCAATTCTTCCATTTGTTCTTAAGCCGAAAAGCGTGCCGCGGTCGTGCACCAGGTTGAATTCGGTATATCTTCCTCTGCGGATCTCCTGCCAGAATTTATTTTCACCGGAATATGGATGATTTTTTCGTTTTTCAACTATTGGCAGATAGGCCTCAAGGAAAGCATAACCGCAAGCTTTGCCAAAATTGAACCAAAAGTCGATATCGTGTTGTTCATCCGGCCTTTTATAATCATAAAAAATGCCGCCAATGCCACGTCGCTCTGCATTTCTGTGCCAGTTCACGAAATAGTTATCACACTCTTTTTTGAATGACTGGTAAAACGCAGGATCAAAAGCGTCGCATATATCCTTGTAGCATTTATGAAAATGAATCGCGTCTTCCCTGAACAGATAATAGGGCGTAAGATCTGTGCCGCCACCAAACCATCTGTCGATCACTTCACCGGATTCATTGTATAATTCAAACATCCGGTAGTTACAATGAACAGTTGGAACAAACGGATTCACCGGGTGCAACACAAGTGATAACCCACATGCAAACCATTTTGATCCTTCGATCTTTAATTGTGTCCGCATCGCATCGGTAACCTCTCCATAAACCACCGAAGTATTTACACCACCCTTTTCAAATACATTTCCATCTTTTATAACCCGCGTTTTACCTCCACCTCCTTCCGGCCTTTGCCATTCATCTTCAAGGAATGTTGCTTTGCCGTCAGCCTCTTCAACAGCCTTGCAAATGCGGTTCTGAAGTTCATGGATGCAGGAGATCCAGGAATTTTTTATGGAGGGAGTGGAGGTCATTTGTGCACCAGCATTAATCTTTTTGTCGTTAGGTCATTGGTAAGTTGTATTTCGGGCAGATGCGTTAATGAGGTACGACGCTATACTCTTTAACTGAATCAACAAATGCACGCGCATGATCCACCGGTACATTAGGAAGGATGCCGTGACCAAGATTAGCAATGTGGCGTGTTCCCGCGAACGCGTCCATCATTTTCCTGACCTCTTTTTTGATAACCGGAATGGGTGAAAGCAACCTGGCCGGATCAAAATTTCCCTGGAGTGTAACATCAGCGCCTGCAAATTGCCGGGCCACCGATGGCTTGATGCACCAGTCGATACCAAGGCCGTGCGCTCCTGTTTCAGCCATGCCTTCCAATGCAAACCATGCGCCTTTTGCAAAGATGATGGTTAGTACTTCTTCCTTAAGCGCGGCAACGATTTGTCTTATATACCGCAAAGAAAATTCCTCGAAATCCTGCGGACTCAGCAAACCTCCCCACGAATCAAATATCTGAACAACGTCGGCACCAGCCTTTACCTGTCCTTTTAAATATGCAATGGTTGTATCTGTGATCATCTGAAGCAATCTGTGCGCGGTCTGCGGTTGAGTATAGCAGAAAGCCTTCGCCTCATCAAATGTTTTTGAGCCCTTTCCCTGAACCATGTAACAAAGTAATGTCCATGGCGCACCGGCAAAACCGATGAGCGGAACGCGACCGTCAAGTGTTTTTTTGGTCAGGCTGAGCGCATCAAAAACATACCCCAGGGTTTCATTCACGTCGGGGATCAATAGCCTGCTGAGGTCCTGCTCATTTTTTACTGGTTCTGGCAGTAGGGGACCCTTATTCTCCACCATCTGAACTTCCATGCCCATAGCCTGTGGCACTACCAGGATATCTGAAAAAATAATAGCGGCATCAACACCTACCTGCTCAACAGGTTGAATGGTAATTTCCGTGGCAAGTTCGGGTATGCGGCAACGTTCGAAGAAGGAATATTTTTCTTTCAGCTTCATGTAATCGGGCAGGTAACGCCCGGCCTGCCGCATCATCCAGACAGGCGTACGCTCAACATTTTCACCTTTCAAAACACGTAATAACAGATCATTTTGTAATGGGGCCATATAATAATATTATTGTCAGTGCAGGGCGCGGATCGATTTGAAATATGCTATAGCTTTTAGTCCGAGCGCTTCCTTACCCGGCCGCTCGCTTGTGATCACCGGATTGTCGGAGAACTTACGGATGGTATCTGCGGTAGTTCCGCCAATGGCAAAAAGTACAGTTTCGTTATTAAGACTGTTAACCGCAAAAAAGCTTTCAACCGCACTCGGACTAAAAAAGAGTATTCCATCGTACTCCTTTTTCAGCGACTCAGGAGTAGCGGTTGTTTTATAAACCACGACTTCCTTAACTGCAACATTATTTGATTTCAATTTTTCAGGCAGCTCAGGGCGGCGTTGGTCACCACAAAAGAAAACCACTTCTCTAAGTTCCGCATCAAGGATCACGTCTGCAAGTTCGGAAGCATTTATTGCGGATCCGGCAATTACATTACCGAAATGTTTACGGACCAAAGTTGCGGTTGTATCTCCAATGCAGAATATTTTCCATTCAGGGTCCCTGAACCCGAAGGCTGTTATTGCCTCCACTGCGTTCATACTGGTGAATACCGCAACAATTTTTTTCGTGAATAATTCTGCAAGCTGCGACGCGAGCGCGTTGCTTTCCAATGCTTCCGTGTGAATGAATGATATGACGTCAATATCAATATTATCACTTGCCGCATCGTTTATCAATGGTTGCGGCAATGGCCTTGTTGATAATATTTTCTTCTTGTCCGTTATCATAAATCCTCTTTGCTGATCTGCGCATCAGCTGATTATTTTCTTATTTCTTCTGCTATTTCTTTCCCACCCAGGTTCAGCAATTCAAAAGCCGCGTCACTACCCAACGTTTTCACCTGATCAATAGGAACTGTTTTTTCGATCACGACCTTTTTTCTTCCGTCCAGTGAAAGGATGTTTCCCTGAAAATGCAGATTCCCGTTCTGAACAACCGCCAGGGCACTGATAGGGGTAGAGCATCCACCCAGTAATGTTCTTAAAAAATCTCTTTCAATCGTTGTACAAAGTGCAGTAACCTCGTGATTCAATAGGCTGCAGGCTTCGAGACTGAAATCGTCGTTGCTTCTGCAGGCTACCATTATTGCACCCTGGGCAGGAGCCGGCAACATCCAGTCAAGTATAACGCTTTTATCGGGCCGAAGGTTGATCCGTTCCAGGCCAGCTTGCGCAAAGATTGCACCATGCCATCCCATTTCATTCAGTTTTTTCAGACGCGTATTCACGTTGCCGCGGAGGTTATGCATCTGGTGCTTCGGATATTTATGCAGCCATTGGGCTTTACGGCGAATACTGCTGGTTGCGATATTTGCAATGATCTCATCATCACTCAGAAAATCATCCTCTTCGCGATAAACCAGAAGATCATTTACGGGTCCTCTGGCCAATACAGCCGCCTGCGCTATTCCTTCCGGTAACCGCGTCGGCACGTCCTTCATTGAATGCACTGCCAGGTCAATGCGGTCATTCAGCAATGCAAGGTCGAGACTTCTGGTAAATATTCCCTGAACGCCCATTTCGTACAAAGGTGTTTTCAGGTCTATATCTCCTTCGCTCCGGATGTAAACCAGCTCCGAATTAATTCCGTGGTTTGCCAACAATTGCTGTACCTGAGTTGCCTGCCAGACCGCCAATTGACTTTCGCGTGTCCCTATCCGTAGCAGTTTGAACATGATCATCAGTTTGGACCGGTTGCGATAAATTCATTAATGGCCTCAATATAGTGACAACCCTGCTTATTCTGGCTCCTCATTTTTGTTGCCATGCCATTGATCACACGTTGTATCTTCTTCTCCGTATCGCCGGTCCGTGATGACTGAGTGCGGGAAACTTGTATATAAAGTGGGTGAGTATGTATTTCTTTAAGCTTGATCTTCACGGCCTTTAAAACCGGCACGTGTTTGCGCATTTCATGCCATTCAAGGAATTCTTCCATATGAGTGGCAATGATCGTTTTTGCCTTAGGCACTTCGGCTTTCCGCTTCTGAAGGGTTTCATCCTTCATTTTTGAAAGTTCGTCCACGTTCACAAGGCGGATATTTGAAAGTTTTCTGGCGGAGGCTTCAACATTGTAAGGAATGGAAAGATCAATGATCAGCTTTTCTCCGTTGCCTTCGAGGTTTGAGCGCATTACCACCGGTTCTGCAGCATTGGTTGCCACAAGTATGATATCCGAACTTTTGATCTGATCTGTAAGTTCGTTCAACTGCGCGTAGCGGACGCCTAATTCATCTGCCAGGCCAGCTGCTTTTTCTTCTGTGCGGTTGATCAGCGTGATGTTGGTGGTTTCAAGATAATCCACCAGATTCCTGCAGGTATTTCTGCCAATTTTTCCAACACCTATCAGCAGGATTTTCTTATCTGCTATATTCAGGATATTCTCTCTTATATATTGAACCGCAGCAAAAGAAACGGAAACTGTTCCACCACTAAGCTCTGTCTGGTTTTTGATGGCTTTTGAACACTGAAGCATGCAATTGATCAGCCGTTCAGTAAAAGCCCCAAGCATATTGTATTCTTTTGAAACCTTTGCGGCCTGTTTGATCTGACCAACGATTTCATAATCTCCCAAAATCTGTGAATCAAGACCAGCGCCTACATTCAGCAGATGGCGAACGGCCTCTTTGCCTCTTTTTATGTATGCAAGGCTTAAAAAGGTGTTAACTGAACCTTCGGTTACTGAACACAGTAAGTCGGCCAGTTGCCTCGAGTCCTGGGCAAATCCATAGATCTCTGTGCGGTTGCAGGTTGATACTACAAAAAGCTCTTTAACTCCCATTGCTGCAGCCTGCCCGAGCAACTGAACGTATTGATCATTGCTTACCGCGAATTGACCCCTCACCTCAGCATCGGTTTTTTTATAATTGATACCAGCTACGAAGAAGTGAGTAATATGAGTTGTTTGAAATGGCATTTACTTTTATCTCAGATCGTGTGGGCAAAATTACTGGGAGACATTCCATTTACCCAATGTTACTGTCATTGGTCTGTCATTTTAAAAACTGATCTTCATCGCATAAAGATGTGACTAAAATCATGAAGCAATAAATCCGTCATTACATTTGCACACATTATGGCAGCTACATCAAGACGCGGAATAGTTCTTATGAATCTTGGTTCTCCCGACTCAACAGAAGTGAGGGATGTCCGACGATATCTGAATGAGTTTCTGATGGATGAGCGGGTAATTGACATTCCTTATCTCGTGCGTGTTTTATTGGTGAAAGGTATAATAGTGCCTTTCCGTGCTCCCAAATCCGCGGCGGCTTATCGTTCGATCTGGACAAAAGAAGGCTCTCCGCTGATTGTGATCACCAAACAATTGCAGGATGCATTGCAGTTGCAGGTTGCCGAAACTGTTGAAATTGCAATGCGTTACGGAGATCCCTCTCCGGCTCATGCATTCGATTCGCTGATGAAAAAGGTAAAAGATCTGGAAGAAGTAGTGTTAGTTCCTATGTACCCGCATTATGCAATGTCGAGTTATGAAACCGCTGTTGTTTATGCCGAAGAAATTTACAGGAAAAAGAAATATCCGTTCAGGCTCACTGTTGTAAAGCCTTATTATGATGACCCCGTCTACCTGAACGCATTAGCCGAAAGCATGCGACCTTACCTTTCCCGTGAGTTTGAACACGTATTGTTCAGTTATCATGGCGTGCCCGAAAGACACATTTATAAAGGTGATGTTACCGGACAACATTGCCTTAAGACCATTAACTGTTGTGAAGTTGAATCTCCAGCTCACCGCCAATGCTATCGGCATCAATGTCTTGTGACTACAAAACTGGTTGCTGACAAATTAAACCTCAAGCCCGGTCAATTCAGTCATTCTTTTCAATCACGCCTTGGTAGAGATGAATGGCTGAAGCCATATACTGCAACACGACTTCAGCAGCTGCCGGGTGAAGGAATTAAAAAATTACTGGTTGCCTGCCCTGCATTTGTGAGTGATTGTCTTGAAACGCTGGAGGAAATTGCAGAAGAAGGCAAAGAGATCTTTCTTCATGCTGGCGGCGAATCATTTACAATGATACCCTGTTTGAATTCGCATCCGATGTGGGTGAGGGCGATCGTTGAGTTGAGTGGTGAAAATGAGAAAAGAAAAATGTAAAATGTAAAATGAAAAAACAGAAAGAATATAGTTCATGTATTTATATGTAAAGGCGCTGCATATTATTTTCATAGTTACGTGGTTTAGCGGGATGTTCTATATCGTGCGGTTGTTCATTTACAATACAGAAGCCGGAGAAAAACCTGAGGTCGAAAAGAATATACTCCGGGCTCAGTTCAATATAATGATCAGGCGATTATGGCTTGGTATTACATGGCCTTCGGCTGTTCTTTCTTTGATTTTTGGAATATGGATGTGGTACCTCCTGGAAGCCACACCTTCCTGGCTGATTGTTAAGCTTGGCTTTGTGCTTGGATTATACCTCTATCATTTCAGTTTGCAGAAGTTATTCAAACAGCAGCAAAATGGCATATTTAAATATTCATCCAACCAACTAAGAATATGGAATGAAGTCGCTACCATTTTCCTGATAGCAATCGTAATGCTGGTAGTTGTGAAGCAGAATATGAGCCTGGTTTGGGGACTGGGAGGTCTGGTTTTGTTGATGATCTTATTGATGAGCGCGATAAAGATCTACAAGCTGTTACGCGAGCGGAATTGAACCAGTTATAAAAAAAATTACGCAGATAGACCGTTCATTTTCAGAACGTCGTCTGCGTAATTTTTTTTGAAATCATTGATAAGGTCAGATTATTTCAATGGGGATTTTCAAATATTGGAAGCTGCCGGAGTTTGTTCAAGGCAAATATCAGAGATTAAAAACGGGTAGGTAACGGATAAATAAGATCATGCATTTTCCGGGAATTTTTAAAAGGAAGGGGAGTAGGACTACCCCCCTTTTTAACCCCTAAACCCTAAACCGTAGAAAAAAGTTTCAAATGCAATGAAATTATTTCAAATATCTTTTATTACCGAGGTATTCTTTCTTAGGATTTGTTCTGCAAGGCTTTGCATTAACTACGTTGGTATAAATACATCACTCCCTGCAAATCTGGATTGAATTTTCATAAACTATGCCAAAGGCCGATTATGTGGAAAAAATCATCACCAGACGAAGCCGTTAAGAAAATTTTAACGAATTAAGGTGAGGCTTCCGGAGCGTGAGAGTAGCTTATTGTTCATGTCAATTCCCTGAAGGATCCAGTAATAGGTGCCAACCGGCAATGGACTGCCGTTTCGCCTGCCATCCCAGCCAGTGTTAAGATCGCGGCTTTCATGAATCATCTGGCCCCAACGGTTAAATATCTTCAGATAATTGATTTTAAAATACCCGGCCGCCTGAATCCGGAATACGTCGTTTATACCATCGTTGTTCGGAGAAAAAGCATTCGGGATGGTAAGCTTTGTTTCATCGAATACCCTTATCAAAATTTCAGCACGTGCACTGTTACAGGGTCCTGCTGTGAACTGAACGGATAATTCACGGTCTACCGGAACATTCTGAAGCACAAAACTGCCGGATGAATTCCGAACAATCAACTGCCCGGTTGCTTTATCATATAATTCATACATACCGCTACGGAAATCGAGCGGCTCAAACCTTGCATCGCTAAAACGGGCTATGTTTATCACCGCATTATAACGTGGAGCAGGCAGAGCCACGTTAATCGACGGTACTGTGTATTTTTTACTTCTGATGGTGCATCCCCTGGCGTCGGTCACCGTTAGATAATAGTCGCCCGCAGCAATATTTACAAGCTGTAGTGATCGTCCTGCCTCCTGACCTGCATCGGTACGCCAAACATATTGAATGCCCTGTATATCACTTGATGCTGTTATGCCGCTAATACGGCCGGTACCAAATCCGCAGGTGTCTGCTGAGACAAATGCATTGTTTTCGTCGAGTACCGGCAACTGTTTTGCTGAGATGACTTTTTTATAAATAGACCTTTCACATCCATTGGAGTCAGCGGCAATACAATAATAAGTTGCAGGTGCAAGCCCGGTAATTGAAAGTCCATTTCCAACAATTGTTGTACTATCCATCAGCCAGCGAAAACCAAATACTGAAGTATTATTACTTAATTGTATAAGACGGATCGAACCATTGTTGTTACCGCATGTAGCGTCCTTAACAGAATCGGCCAACACTTCTATGACTATTGGTTGTGCTACCTGAACTGTATAAACGGAGGATCTGACCGTACATCCATAGATAGCATTCACTGCGGTTAGCTGATAGTTGCCCGCTGGAATTGAGTTCAGCTCCTGGGTTGTTGCCACCAATATCCCTGAGTTTGTATTTCGCCATTCAAGCTGTGTAGCGCCTAAAACCTTCAGGCCGCTGATACTTCCTGTAATTCTTGTACAACCGGTTGGCGTTATTGTAACAACAGAAGAATCGAGTACAATGCTTCCTTTATCTGCAATTGAGTAAAGCGGCGAGAATAGTGTATCGCAATTACTTCCGTCTTTTACTTTCAAACGATAACTTCCCGGCGCCATATTCAGCAGATCGGGAGTTACAGCCACGATGCTGCCCGACTGGTTGACCCACCAATAATTGACATTTCCTGTAACATTA
>DASWTK010000056.1:0-4758 GCA_036402175.1 Chitinophagaceae bacterium
ATTATTAGCCCAGCTTACTGAACACAATCCGAGTAAAGAAGAGTGGAAAATGTATGGCCAGGTCAAGCTTATTGGCGTGGCTAAAGCCAGCCTGGAATATAAAGTAAATGATGCCGATTCTTCATTTATCCTGTTGCTGGAGGACGAGAGAAAGGAGCTGAAAAAATTCTTTAGCGTTCGTTTCAGCAGCAAAGAAAACACGCTGCAGAATCTCTACGAAATTCTTGTTTCATTTTTCGAAAAGGAAAACTGGAATAACAAGGATTATATAAAAATATTTACTTTGGGTGAAACCAAAGTAACAGTGTATAAAGCCGCTGGCCTGGTTCAGGCAAAGACAATCATGTTCTCAACAGATAAGGGTCGCATACGGCTGACCAAAGGTGAAATAAACCGCTTGTTCAATAGATAGATAGGAATTTAACACATGATCATCCTCTACATCATTATTATTTTAATCGGTGTTTATCCGCTCTGGAAAACGATCCGTTATGTTCAGTTGGAAGAGAAAATAAGAAAAGATGGAATCTCAACCTTAGGTATCGTGACGCATATCCATACTACCCGATACCATAAAGGGCCGACAACCGACCGTGTTCATACACGGTACAACAGCAATATAACCGGGCATTATCATGAAGCAAATTTTGTAACAGCACATAAAAAGTATCGGGTCGGCCAATCAATAACAGTGAAATATCTTCCTGAGCACCCCGATAAAATTATTGTCGCACCAAAAAGAGGCTACTGGCCCATGCTTATTTTTACCACGGCACTTTTTCTATTCATCATTTTTGCCGTCTACAAAATCGACGAAATGGTATAAACCCATTCTTCTTTTTCATTTTTCATTTTGAATTTTACATTTTCACCACCACCTTCCCAAAAGCCTCCCCCGATCTAAACCTCCCAAACGCCTCCTGAACTTTCTCAAAGGAATAAACACTATCAATCACCGGCTTCAGATTGTTTTTCTCTATTGCGTTAACGAATTCACCTAGTTCCTGTGCGTTGCCCACTGAGTAGGCCTGCAGGCGCACATAGTTTGTTATTAATGGAATCAGATCTATGCTTAATCTCGTGCCCGACAGCAATCCAACCAATCCAACAAAGCCATGCTGTTTTACCGAAAGAATACTTTGTTCAATGGTATCTGTCCCGGCCACATCCAGCGTTACATCCACCCCGATGCCGCCATTCAGTCGTTTCACTTCCTTGCTCCATTCAGGGAATTCTTTATAATTAATTACCTCATCAGCGCCAAGATCCTTCAGTAATTGTTCCTTTCTTTTATTGCCCGTAGTAGCTATCACTTTCAGTCCAAACATTTTTGCAATTTGCAAAGCGAAAAGTGATACGCCTCCGCTACCCTGAACCAGAATAGTTTGACCTGCCTTGATACTGGCTTGTTCAACCAGGATTGTCCAAACCGTAAGACCGGAAACAGATAATGGAGCTGCTTCCTCATCGGTAAGATTATCAGGCGTTCTAACCAGCGTGTTTTCAGGCTGTACTGTATATTCTGCTAAAAGGCCGGGGGCCGAAAAGCTTGTTCGCAACTGATCATTGTAAGGTGTATTTTTCCCCGCTTCCCATCGTGAAATAAAGGGAATGATTACCCGATCGCCTTCCTTCCAACGGGTAACCCTGCTGCCAACCTGCTCCACCCTACCCACTCCTTCAGATACCGGAATGTGCGGAAGTTGAATGCCAAAAGGGATCCTGTTTTCCACTACAATCAGGTCGTGGTACTCAAGCGCTACCGCTGTTGTTCTCACCAATACCTCATTGTCACCTATTGCAGGAACCGGCTTCTCGCTCATCCGCAAATGCTCAATTCCAAATTTTTCCAATTGTATAACCTTCATCGTCTCGATTGTTTGCGGGGTTCCCCTTTTTCATTTTCCATTTTGAATTTTGCATTAATCATTCATCTTTTTGTCAAAATGCTCTTCCAGCAGCCACTCATTAAACCCACCTTCTATCGGATTAGGCTGACCTTTGCCCGACACGATCAGGTTACGTAAACTATTATTTATATAATTGGTCCAGGCATCACTGCATATTTCGAAACATTCGTATTCCGGTACCAGGCCCTGGTGAGTGAAATGAAGTAAGGTTTTGTTATCCTTCCGGGAAATTTCAAAAACAAGTTTTGTGTCTTTCCATTCACTGCTGTCTTTTGTGAAATTGAAATAATTGTCCAGTATGTGATATACAACTTTTTTACCGGGAACTGCTTCAACCAGTTTGATCCTGCACTGGTGAACATCTTTATAACGATACAGAAACTCATCATCCTGTTTTTGAGTACCACCTTCAATGTCCTCCGACCACCATTGACGGACATTCGTGATGGCATTAAATACTTCTTCCGGACTTTGTTCTACCATAAATGTTGTCTTAAAATTCCTGCTTTCCATCATTTTTGAATTTTACATTTTGAATTTTACATTTGAAAAACGTTCTGGTTTTTCACTCAAATAATCTCAGCCCAAAGCTACCGTCCAGATTTGCGCAGCACAGGTTGTGAATTAGACTTTGTAATGGGGTGATTTAGACAATTCAGAGGATCTCAACATACCCATCCGTTCCATTCACACGGATTCGTTGCTTGTCTTTTATCAGCTTGGTAGCATTTTCTACTCCGATAACCGCGGGTAAACCGTACTCACGGGCTATCACTGCTCCATGCGTCATCAGTCCGCCGACTTCAGTAACCAGGCCTTTGATAGACACAAACAATGGCGTCCAGCTGGGATCAGTAAATGGAGTTACCAATATGTCTCCATCTTCTAAGTTTGCTTCTTCCATGTTGAAGATCACGCGTGCCCGCCCTTCAATGATACCTGAGGAAACTGCCAGGCCAACTATGGCCCCGGTCGGTAGATTTTCGCGTTTGTACGCAGCTGTTATGATCTCACCATCAGAAGTGATAACACGGGGCGGAGTTAACTTCTCAAATAATTTATACTGTTCCTTTCGGTTATTGATTGTGCGATAATCAGCTTTATTGGTTCGAACTACTTCGTGGAGTTCTTCGAAACTGAGATAATATATATCTTCTTTTTCATTGATGACGTTGGCCTTAACGAGTTTTTCGGCTTCCTTCAGTATTGCCTGTTTGTAAACAAAGAAAAGGTTTACAAGTCCGTATTTTGGATATTCACGATAACCAATAAAATTCCTGATGAAATCTATCCTTTCTTTTGTCGCGACAACCTTTTGTTCACCATCGGGTAACTGCTTCAACCGTTCCAGCAACTCCCGTTCTTTTTTCAATGCTTCCTGCCGGCCCTGGTCAAATTTCCGCTTGCTTGCGCCTGGCTCAAAGTTTTTGATGTTATTCAGAATGATCGGTACAATCGTGCCTGGTTTTTCACTCCATCGTGGCCTGGTTATATCAATTTCTCCCACACATCGCATTCCGTATTTGCTGAGGAAAGTTTCAAAAGCATTCCGCGCTTCCATTCCACCCTCAAGTTTTTCCAGTTCGTCCATGAAACTATCATCTTTTACATTTTGTAGAAACTCAACTATTTCCGGGTAAGGACGAATAACATCTGCCACATCCATCATCGCCAATCCCATCTCCGATGTGATATTGTTTGGTACTGATTGGGAAAGCGTGTCTGCTACGTTTTTTTCACCCAGCCACTGATACATCTTTTCATTGATCCAGGCCGATGCGTTTATGGCAGCCATGATCACTTCCAGGCTTTGTTGCCGGAATATCGCTTTCTTTAATTGCTGCACATCTTCCCTGATAAAATCAAAAAGTGCTGAGCCCGATTTCGTTTGAATGTTCTGCTTTAATGTTTCTATAGATGCCTGATACGTCGCAATCAATTCAGCAACGATCGAAGGATCGTTTTCAATTTCAGGTGCAGCATTCGCATCCACCATTTTTTTATTGCTGTGTTCTTCTTTGTTGTCAGGTAATAATTTTATGAAACCGTCGCGCTCCAGTATGTTCAAAAGCGCGTCTTTTATGAGCGGATCAGAATGCCCAAGGTTTGCCAATACAACTTTTCGCTGAACGGGTGAAGCCAGCATTTTTGTAACATCAACAAACAGCCTTCCCGCCGCTGTGCGCATAGGCGCAGGGGTTACCATCAGGAAAATTGATAATCCCAACGGTTTGATGGCATCGGTCATCATTTGTTGATGGCCTACGGATACATAAACGTGATTTTCGTCGTCATCAGCCGCAGGTACAGGAAATAAAGCCGTGATGGGCCTTGCCTGCACTATATAAAATGTATCATCTGTCAAACACCATTCTATGTCCTGAGGACTGCCGAAATGTTCTTCGATCTTCCTGCCAATGCGCTCAAGCTCCAGGATCTGCTCATTAGTTAGCGCCTGATTGTGCTGCTTTGTCCGTTCAATTTTCTGTTCTTCTGTACCGCCATTTTTTGAAGCATAAATAGCCAGTTTTTTATGGGATACTTTTTTATCGGTGATCATTCCATCAAGCACTTTATAAATATCAGCATTCACCAGACCCGACACCAGTGCTTCGCCCAGCCCGAAGCTGGCATCAATGGAAACCACTTTCCTGTTCGAAGTGACAGGATCGGCGGTAAACATAATTCCTGAAACCTGCGGGAACACCATCTTCTGAACAATAACTGCCAGTTGAACGCTGCGATGATCGAAGCCATTTTGAATGCGATAGATTATGGCCCTTTCAGTAAACAGCGACGCCCAGCATTTACTGATATGTTTCAGGATTGCGGCTTGACCGATGATGTT
>DASWTK010000057.1:0-16065 GCA_036402175.1 Chitinophagaceae bacterium
TTAAATGAACGAATCTGGTGACGGTAATAAATGGAATCGTTCACAACACCTGTCATTGCATTATCAGGATCCACAATGAAGGCCAGTTGCCTGTTAAAAAAAGCGGAATCCAGCAGGTCCCTCCCGAGAGCGGTATTAGTGTACGATATTCCGCACAGCCCGGCAATGGTAGGCAACACATCAATCTGCGATGCGATGCGGTTTATCCGCTGCGGGCCAAATAATTCCGGCCCGTAAAAAAGAAGCGGAACGTGTTCCGAGGTCAGTCGCTGTTTTGTCCATGCATCAGAAAACATATTGCCGGCGTTGCCGGGTATGCCATGATCGCCGATGAATACAAATAAGGTATTGCTGAAATACTTTTCTTTCGCCGCGGCATCCATAAATTTCTGAAAACAGAAATCAGTATAGCGGAATGCATTCAACTCAGCGGCATTTTCAAAGCCATATTTCGATAATGAGTCTTTGGGAACATCTACTAATTTGAATTCGTCCTTGTCTTCAGATGGGATTGTATAAGGCCTGTGATTACCCGCAGTTTGAATAACAGCAAAAAATGGCTTCGACTGATCCGCGAGTATTTTATTCGATTCAAGCAAAAGGTTTTTATCGCTGATTCCCCATACATCAATGACCGGCGCGTTGAACTGATCCTGTTCGTACAGGTGCAGATCACTTATATTATTTGTAAGCAATCCCCTGATATTAGCCCAGCTAGCGCTGCCGCCAATGAAATAAAATTTTTCATGCTCTTTAAAATCGCTGATAATGGTATGCTGGTCAACCGCGGCAGGATTGCGGCTGGCCGTATTGGCCATTTCTACGTCGGGGATACCGGTTATCAGCGCCCAAACACCCCGTGCAGTGCCATAAGCTGGCGTAAAGCAACGATCAAAAAATATTCCCTCACGACTCATCTTATCAAAAAATGGAGTTGTGTTCAAAGGATTACCCCACATGGAACTTTTATAACCGCTGAACGACTCACAGATAACAAGTACTACATTAACTGGTGGCGTGGCAACCGGACGAGCATTAACCTTCCTGTCGAAATTCAGTTCCGACGCGCCCGTGCTGTCGAATCCGAAATAGGAAGTTAACATCGGATAAAATTCTTTTATCTTCTCAACATCAAAATTGCTGTGACGGTACCTGAGTGTATTAAAAAATGATTCAAATGGATTCAGTGCAAGTTGCGCTTTGTAGTCGGTGCCGAGTGAAAAAGCATCGCTCCATCGCAACGGATACTGATTGAACCTTCCGAACATGCCAGCCGCGAATACCACAAGGAAGACAACAAACCATACTATCCGTTGCCTGCGTTTAGTCTGTACGGGCTTTTTTTGAAATCGTATCATTAGCCGTTTGAGTAACCAGGCAAACAAAAATGTTGCGGCAGTAAGTGCAAGCATGATCTGTATGACCGGATATGATTGCCAGACCATATCCATCGAGATCGCGGCATCTTCCAGGTAATTCAGCACACTGGCGTTGAGGCGCTGCCGCAGGTAAGCATAGTGCCCGAAATCAAAAGAATAAAAGAGCAAAAGGGCAAATGCCGCAATTATCAGCAATGCAAGCCAGCCAACCCGCGCATATTTATTATTAAATGGATTGAAGAAGGGAATACTGCCAATCACCAGCAAAACCATCATGATAAGGCAGGATATCCTAAGGTCAAACCTGAGTCCGAGTAAAAAAGAAGGCAGTACCTGAACAGGCGTATGTCCTTGTTTGTTGAAGAACAGGTACAACCCCAACCGGAAGAGCGTCATTAAGATAAGAAAAACAAATCCTGTCGAAAGTATCCAACGGATGAGTCGGGGCAATTGTAACCGCGCCATGCATCAAAAAAATAAGCGGTAAAATTAGAGTATTTATTTTTGCTGCATGTACCAGCTCAATGCTACCGGAAACAATTCATTATGGGATCAGATAAATTTGTGGGACCGCAATCTGTTTACACTGATAAACCGGGATGCAGACAACGATTTTTTTAATGTTGTGCTGCCTTTTCTGAGGGAATCTCAGTTTTGGGTGCCTTTTTATTTATTCATGATCCTTTTCATGACCATGAACTTTAAGTCAAAAGGATGGTGGTGGGTGCTTGGATTTGTTTTGACTGCCGCGCTGGCCGATATCATCAGCAGCCAGATAATAAAGGAGAACATAATGCGCATCCGGCCATGCCGCGACCCGGTTTTGGGTCTTGAGGTGATCTTCCGCGCAAAATACTGTCCTAAAAGCTCGGGTTTTACTTCGTCGCATGCCACCAGCCATTTTGCACTGAGCATGTTCATCTGGCTGACCCTTAAACAGGTAAGCAGGTGGTGGGGCATGATCTTTTTATGGGCATTTGCTATCTGCTATACGCAGGTTTATGTTGGCGTGCATTATCCACTGGATGTGATCTGTGGGGGATTACTCGGGTGCGGTATCGGACTTGGAATGGCATATGGGTACAGGCGGCAATTCGGTGAGGTAGTACCGGATAAAACAGCTTCTTTTTGAGGCAGTTCTGAACTTATACTTGTATTTTAGCAGCGAAACCTGGTGGCTTGACTTAACTGATTTTGAGTAAAAAAGAACATTTAGATTGCCTGCTACCGGATTTCACAAAAGGGTCCTTTGGACTATTTTGAACATTAGTTCTAAAAGATGGAGATATTTATAATTCTCGCGCTGATCTTGCTTAATGGGATCTTTTCTATGGCAGAGATTGCGCTGGTTTCAGCCCGCAAAGCAAGGCTGGAAGCGCAGGCTAATAAGGGAAATTCAGATGCGAGGGAAGCGCTTAACTTATCTAACCGCCCGGACACTTTCCTATCAACCGTCCAGATTGGTATAACATTGATCGGCATCCTGTTGGGTATTGTATCTGGTGAAAGGTTACAGGAAAATCTCAAAGCGTGGCTTTCACAATTTGAACTGGTGAAGGATTATGCAAACGGGCTGGCCACTACCATATTAGTAATTATCATAACCTACTTCTCTCTGGTCTTTGGAGAATTGCTTCCAAAACGTCTCGGACTCACCTATCCCGAAGCAATCGCCAAAATAGTAGCAAGACCAATGCGGTGGATCAGCTGGATAGCGCATCCGTTCATTCTGTTGCTTACCAAATCAACGCAATTGATGACAAAATTGCTGAATATCAAATCCAGCGATAACCAGGTTACCGAAGAAGAGATCAAGGCAATGATCAGCGAAGGCACTGAACACGGTGCTATTGAAGCCGCAGAAGAACAGATCATAAACAGGGTGTTCCATCTCGGAGATCGTGCGATAACATCGCTTATGACACACAGAAGCGATATCATGTGGTTTGACCTGCACGACAATGAAGTAAAGATCAAAGAGAAGATCATCAGTGAACCGCATTCGGTTTACCCGATATGCGACGGTGATATTGATAATCTGAAAGGAGTTGTTTCTATAAAGGATCTTTATATTTCAAACGACCTTACACTTTTCAAGGACCTGATGAAGCCTGCCTTGTTTGTACCTGATAATGTTTCTGCTTACCAGGTGCTTGAAAAATTCAAGGAATCGAAGATCCACTGCTGTTACATTGTTGATGAATACGGAAGTGTAAAAGGAATGATAACGCTGAACGACATCCTTGAGGCGATCGTTGGAGATATTCCCGAACAACACATCGAAGACTATGGCATTGCCAAGAGAGAAGACGGAACTTACCTGGTCGACGCGCAGATACCATTTTATGATTTTCTCACTTACTTCGAACAGACAGAATGGATGAATGAAGGTGACCAGGACTTTAATACACTGGCTGGATTTATTCTCCATAAATTGGAACACATACCGCATTCGGGTGAAATGCTCGAATGGAAAGGATTCAAATTCGAGATCATCGATATGGATGCCCAGCGTATAGACAAAGTGCTGGTTAAGATCAGCGAAGAGATTGAAGATGAAATGAAAGACGATGTTACTGCGAAATAAATTTTCCTTCCTCACCCAACAGTCATAGCTAAACGAATCCGCATTCCATTTCCGGGAAAAAAAACTGACCGTATTTGCTGCAATAAATAGGGGCTTATACTAGTTTTTATGTAAGCAATGTTCCTATTTGATTTAAAGAAACTTGTGAGTAGTTTAGCCTCAAATTTGATCCTTATGAAAACAAAAGCAATCGTACCTGGTTTGTTATGCATTGGCCTTATTTTCATTTTAAGCGCTGCATTTACATCTGACGATGTAAAAACAACAAGGCCGAATCCTACTGTTCAAAAGAAGGTAGATCAGGTATTCCGGAATTTCTTCCTGCACCGCCAGAGAGATGCAATTGTATTGAACTGGACTGTTTCATCGAGCGACTGCAGCGGTTTCTATATTCAGAAATCGTATGACGGCGAATACTTCGATGACATCTATGGATCAATCACAACAACCGGAAAATGGAATTCCTATACCGATAATGAGGTATTCCCCGGTTACATCTATTACAGGGTAGTTGCTGTATTAAATGATGGAAGCAATTGCCATTCTCAGGTTCAGGTGATCAGGATTGTGAGAAGGAAATAGTTCATATACCAGGATCCTTATCTCTGGTATTAAATCGATATCTATGAAACGAATTCTACTTGTGCTGACGTTTTTGATCTGTGTTTCATCCCTGGTGAAGAGCCAGATAACCACACCGGTTATCCGCGCCAACTTCG
The DNA here is from genome assembly GCA_036402175.1 of Chitinophagaceae bacterium. Classification (GTDB taxonomy): domain Bacteria; phylum Bacteroidota; class Bacteroidia; order Chitinophagales; family Chitinophagaceae; genus DASPKM01. The sequence goes on from DASWTK010000057.1 coordinate 4,686, forward strand.
GGGTTGACGGTGAATTGCGGTCAAACTATTTTCTCGGTTTCGTACAATCGGGAAATGACGACTGGTATACTTTTCCCGGTTCGGTCGGCACCGGGAAGTTTGTAATTGATACTACAGGCGCTGCGGCAACTGTAGCGAGGTACGCGTGGGACCTGGCGTTTCGCAGGTTGCCATTCTTCCGAACCATGAGTGTTCCTCCCTATTCTTTGATGAATAACCGTCTTGCGATTGACGCGGTGTTCATCCGTGACTATCACGGTGACGACTCCACGATCTTTGCGTCGGGTTCAAATAAGAATGGTATGAGCCCTCAGGATTGGTCGTGTCCCGTTTCACAGTCGATACCAGATAAGAATGATATCCTGGATATGTTCGTGCACGTGCGCCGGCAGGGTCCAAACCTTACCGACTCACTTTGGATGATGGGAGCTGTTTCAATTGAGAATACAACAGGTAACAGGTACTTCGACTTTGAAATGTACCAGACCGATATATATTATGATCGTATATCACGCAGATTTTATGGATATGGACCGGATGCAGGACACACATCGTGGACGTTCAATGCAACCGGTGATATATTAACGCCTGGTGATATCATCTTCACAGCGGAATACAGCAGTAATTCACTGACTGCTATTGAAGCGCGTATCTGGACGCATATATCTAACCTTTCTCTGATCCCACAGGATTTTGAATGGGTTGGTACATTCGACGGAGCTTCTTCTGGTGCAGTTTTCGGATACGCGGGTATCAGGCCTAAAGGCGGTGGAAACTTCTATACCGGACTAACCGGTGGAGCCAATACATGGGCCGGACCATTTGCCTTGATCCGTGACGACAACTCGCTAGTGACGAATTATCTCGCGGGACAATTCATGGAATTTTCTGTGAACCTTACAAAGCTTGGACTTGACCCGGTAACATTGTTAGGTGGAAACGCGTGCGGAATGCCATTCCGCCGGGTGCTTGTAAAAAGCCGTGCGTCAACTTCATTTACAGCGGAGTTGAAAGACTTCGTTGGTCCGTTCGACTTCTTCATCGCTCCCCGTGCAGCAGCTGCCGCAGACATCTATTTGTATTGTGGTATATATGGTGTAAGTAACTTATCGGTTACCAATGCTGTTCCGAGTTCTATTTATACATGGACAACACCGGACGGCCATATCATTGGAAGTAACATCGGGCCTAACATCCAGGCCGATATGCCGGGAATGTACATTGTGACGCAACAACTTCAATCAGGCTGTCCTGCTTACGCGATGGACACGGTATACATTACCTATGATCCGGATTGTAGTCTGCTTGAAAATAATATGTCCGATTTCAGGGGAGAGATAAAAGATGGACAGGCCATATTGAAGTGGACCGTAGAGCAAAGTGCCGACATCAACTACTTTGAAGTTGAAAGAAGTACTAACGGTCTTCAGTTCTCTGCGATTGGCCGCATTACAGCTTCCGCTGATATTTCGGAGTATACTGCTTACGACAACATTCAGAAATTAGGAACTCCTTATGTCTTCTACAGAGTAAGGATGAAAAATAAAAATGGTAGCGGAAAGTACAGCAAAACTGTAAGGCTGGCACTTCCTGCAGTCCTTAAAACAACAGTAAGCATCAACCCTAACCCGGTAAGGAATGTGATGAATGTAAACTTTGCATCAACTGCCAACAAAGCGTTGCTGCTGACAATACATGACGCGGAAGGAAAGCTGATGCATACAATCAGGGCTTCGGTGATGAAGGGCAATTCTACATTGAACCTGACCGGTTTTGATAAATGGCCTAAAGGTATCTATGTAGTGAAAGCAGTGCTTGGTGAGGAAATATTTGTAGAGAGAGTGATACTGATGAAGTAAGTGTTTCCCGCTAGCGGTTATAGCTAATAGTGATGTAAATCAATATTTTCTGTTGTCCGGCTCTTTTGAGCCGGACAATATTGTTTCAAACCAAACGTTTCTCAATAAATTCAATATTCCCAGAATGAAAAACCTGGTTCTGTGTGTAATAATTGTATGTACCTGTTTCAGTTCCTTCGGGCAAGCTCTTGGACCACAGGTAATGAATGCCTCCGGCGGTAGTTACAAAAAAGGCTACTACGCTATAGACTGGAGCATTGGCGAGCTTCCCCTGGTGGATGTGCTCAAGCCAACTGAAAATTCCTATATTATTACTAACGGTTTTCTTCAGGCGCATACCGAATTTCCCAGCAATGTTCTGGTCCATAATCAATTCAATCCCGATGAGATCCGCATTCTTCCCAATCCTACACGTGGAAGACTGGAAGTGAATTTTCTTGTCAGCATAGAAGGAACCATCAAACTTTCAATGTTCAATGCTGCGGGTGTAGCCCTGTTCAGGAGAGAAGTTCCTATTCATGGTTATGGGAAATTTGAAAGAATTGAAATGTCACAATATCCAAACAGTACTTATATACTATATATCGAATTGACCGATAACAACGGTTTCGTGAACAAAAAAGGCGTTTATAAAATAGCGAAGATCAAATAGTATAATCCAAACATCCAGATCAATGAAAAATCTTTACCTGTTTTTACTGCTGATTTTATTTTCGGTTACTGCGCTCGCGCAGGCACCCTTGCAGGTAAACTACCAGGGTGTTGCCCGCAATTCAGTAGGCAACGTTCTGCCAAACCAGAAAATAAAACTGCGCTTATCCATCAGAGATGGAAATGCCAATGGTCTTGTCCTTTACCAGGAGACCCGCACATTGATGACGAACAGCTTTGGCTTGTTCAATATCGCCATAGGAAGTCCCGGCGCATCACCTGTTGTAGGAACGTTGGGCGATGTCACCTGGTCGAATGGCAATTCAAAATACCTGCAGGTTGAAATGGATCCTACGGGTGGTAACGGACCACTGATCGATATGGGATCTTCGCAATTATTAAGCGTACCCTTTGCATTGTTTGCTGCCGGCGCATTGCCTGCAGGTCCTGCCGGAGGAAGTCTGGTTGGAACTTTCCCAAATCCAATGCTCGCGAACGGCGCGGTGAAAAATTCAAACATTGAAAACGACGCGGTAACAACCAATAAAATAGCAGATGGTTCCGTAACAGCTGCGAAGCTGGCTCCCGGCACCATCCCTTCGAGTATACCGCCAGGCGGAGCCGCAGGCGGCGATCTGAGCGGAGTTTATCCAAATCCTTCGATCGCGTTAAATGCTATAACAACTACTAAAATTGCAAACGGCGCAATCACTCAACAGAAACTATCCAGCAACGCGGTTAACACACCGAACATAGTTGATAAATCTGTAACCAATTCAAAACTGGCAGATAATGCAGTCAGTACAGTTAATGTCGTCGATGGATCAATAACTGCTGCCAAACTCGCACCCGGTATCATCGGTGGCGGAAATCCAACAGGACCCGCGGGAGGTGATCTGAGTGGAAGCTATCCTAATCCATCTATCGCAATTGCTTCAGTTGATAATAATAAGATTGCCGATAACGCAATAACAACCAGAAATGTTTCTGATGGATCTATTACAGCCGCGAAACTTGCAGCCGGAGTTATTCCGTCAAGTTTACCTCCTGGCGGAGCAGCAGGTGGAGATCTCGCGGGAAGTTATCCTAATCCCTCGATAGCCCTTAATTCGATTACCAATGGCAAGATCGCTGACAATGCAATCTCTGCAAATAAAATAGCCGACGGTTCCGTAACCGCTGCCAAGATCGCGGCAGGTGTTATACCTGTTACCCTGCCACCAAGTGGATTTGCAGGTGGTGATCTGTCAGGAAGCTATCCTAATCCTTTAATTGCCGACAATGCGATCAGCACATCAAAGCTGCAGGATGGATCAGTTACACTTGCAAAACTTGCCGCCGGAATCGTTGGCGGATCTACACCTACAGGACCCGCAGGCGGTGATCTCGGAGGAACTTATCCTAATCCTTCGGTAACAAAAATACAGGGTGTGTCTGTTAGCACAGTAGCACCCGCAACAGGTGAAGTATTGAAATTTGATGGTACCAAATGGGCACCTGCGGCAGGCGGTGGTGGTGGTTCAACTCCTACCGGTCCGGCGGGTGGAGATCTGAATGGCGCTTATCCAAATCCGAATATAGCTCCGCAGGCGGTGACAAGCAATAAGCTTGCAACCGGAGCTGTAACAACTAATAAAATAGCTGATGGGTCAGTAACAACTCCCAAATTAGCTGATGCTGCGGTAACCAATCTTAAACTGGCCGATAATGCAGTTAATACAAATAATGTGATCGATGGATCGATCACAGCGGCTAAACTAGCGCCTGGCATCATCGGCGGCAGTACGCCTACTGGTCCGGCTGGTGGAGACCTTGGCGGTACATATCCCAATCCATCTGTTGCATTGAATGCAATTACAACCGGTAAGGTTGCTGATGGTGCGATCACAAATGCCAAACTTGCTGCTGATGCCGTGAACACCGCTAATGTGGTAAATGCATCCATCACCAATCCAAAGCTTGCCGACAATGCTGTTAATACAAATAATGTGATCGATGGATCGATCACAGCGGCGAAGCTCGCACCCGGAATAATTGGTGGAAGCAATCCAACAGGACCCGCGGGTGGCGATCTTAGCGGAACCTATCCTAATCCATCTGTAGCATTGAATGCTATTACAACCGGTAAGATCGCTGATGGCGCGATCACCAATCCAAAACTTGCAACCGATGCGGTAAATACAGCAAACGTTGCAGATGGATCAATCACAAATCCCAAACTTGCCGCAAATGCGGTGGGTACAAATAATATCATTGACGGATCTGTAACAACAGGCAAGCTTGCTCCGGGAGTGATCCCCTCTTCATTACCACCAAGTGGCAGTGCTGGAGGAGATCTTTCCGGCAGCTATCCAAATCCGTTAGTCGCGAAACTGCAGGGAAATGCCGTAAGTTCAACTGCACCAACATCAGGACAGGTTCTGAAGTTCGACGGAACGCAATGGGCGCCTGGAACAGATAATACAGGAAGTGGTGGCGGTGGACTAACGCTCCCTTATAGCGGAAGCGCTTCAAGCGCCTCAAGCCTGTTTTCAATTACCAATACCAATTCAGGTTCAGGCGTTGAAGGTATCAACTCATCAACAAGCGCAAACGCATCCGGAATCGCCGGTATAATTTCATCTGCAAGCCCGGGAGCATCATCAGCAGCGGTAAGAGGCCAGAACAACGGAACAGGAACACAAGGTTACGGTGTCTGGGGTTCGCATGCGGGTGGCGGTTATGGTGTGTACGGAACTTCTGTAACAGGAAGTGGTGTGAAAGGAAATTCAACCAGTGGAAATGGTGTTGAAGCGTACAGTCTTTCGGGAAAAGGATTGTTCGCAAGCAGTAATTCAGAGAATGCCGCATTCATCGATATCAGTACAACAACAAACCCGAGTGACGCGGTATTTGTAACCAATCTCGGACTTGGAAACGGACTTGCGATCACAACAGATAAAAACAATGGACTTCTTTCAATAACAAACGACGTAGGCGCTGCAGGCGTGCTGGGTGTGAACATGAGCGGTGGTGAAGCGATTGTAGGAAGGTCGTTCGGCGATAATGGAACCGGGCTTGTTGCCCAGGCTAACGTTGGAGGTGTGAACGGTTCTGCACTGATAGCCGACCTCGTTGGCGGCGGAGCGGGAAACACAGCAGTATTCAGATCTGGCGGCGTTAATGTTGCACGTATAGACGGAACAGGAAAAGGATTTTTCAATAATGGTACGCAGGTTGGCGGTGCCGACATAGCAGAATATTTTGCAGTAAATGGAAACAGGAATTCGTATGAACCAGGAGATGTACTGGTGATCTCAGAAACTACTGACCGCACCGTAACTAAATCGTCTTCTCCTTATTCAACACTGGTTGCAGGAGTGTATGCAACAAAACCAGGCGTGTACCTGACTGAAGAAAACGCTGTAAAAGATCAACTGGACGCGATGGTGCCAATGGGAGTAATTGGTGTGATACCAACTAAAGTTTGCATGGAAGGCGGAGCGATCAGTCGCGGCGACCTGCTGGTAACTTCATCCATATCCGGAGTTGCCATGAAGGCTGATATCAATAAGGTAAGAGTTGGACAGGTGCTTGGAAAAGCGTTGCAGGATTATAATGGAAATGGCATTGGCAAGATCAATGTACTTGTGAGTGTAAAATAATCTGAATTAAAAACTGATTTGTGAAACATCATTTTATATATGGTTGTCTTGCGGTACTTACCTTGCTGGTCTGTGCTGCCGAGGCCAGTGCACAGCGTGCCAGTCAGAAGGCGATCCCTGAGGTTTACATCAGGAACATGCAGGCGAAGAAAGCGGCGGGAAACACCTCAGCTTCATCGGCCAATCAGACAAGAGCCAGCAAAAAGCCTATAACCGCATTTTATTCAAAAGAAATGATGGCAAGACAACGGACAGGAGCGGTTCAGCCATCATCGGATGCACCCAGGGCAAGTGAAAGGCCACTGACTGATTTCTATACAGAGGAGATGAGAAAGAAAATGTCTGATAAAAACAGATAGTATTCCTGATTTATAGCAATCAGAAATAATTTCAACTGCGGCGTTCTGTTATCCACTGGTTAATCAAAAAACATATGTGTGGCAAAAACTGCCATAAACTACTTGTTTACATGCGTTTACAGCAATTGTAAAAGAAATCATAAAGCAACCTCTTCTACTATTCCGGCATAATTGTTGAAAGTTCTGCTCGACAAATTTTTTTGCTTATCACGCCTCTTTAATTGCAAAACTTTTATGATGAAAAAAAGCATGGCGGCCGCGCTGGTGGCCCTGGTAGCTATTGCTACATCCTGCCGGAAAGATCACTTAGACGTTAAGGCCAATGACTCCATTACCGAAGCATCTGTTTCAGCCAATGCATTCGATAGGCTCCCGGAAACTTCTCCCGCGGTAGTAAAAGTGGCAACCACCACTGTCGGAAACAATGTATCGGGTTATGTAGCAGGATTACCGGCTTTGTATGATTCAACTACAAAAAATTATCCGTTGCTGGTATTTGTTCATGGCATGGGTCAGTTGTCCAGCGCCAATGCAAAGCTTTCTTCTTTGCTTGACATCGGAACAACCAGACTGTTACAGCAACAAAAGTTTCCTGCCAGCTTTACTGTAGCGGGAAAGTCGCATTCGTTTATTGTTGCGGCGCCTCAGTTTAAAGAATGGGCAACTGCTCAGGACCTGAACGCCTTCATTGATTACCTGGTTGAAACCTACCGCATTGACGCGAGCAGGATATACGTTGCAGGTGAGAACATGGGCGGCGCGCTTGCGTGGGAATTTGCCGGTACTTATCCTGATAAAGTTGCAGCGATTGTTCCGATTGCCGGTCCGTCCTGGGCAGATGAGAAGCGTTCATCCACCATCGCATCAAATGGAATTGGCGTTTGGGCTTTCCATAATACCGAGGACAAGGTGGTGCAATCTTCCATCACCAAGCAAATTGTAGAGAAAGTAAACAGCTTCAATCCTTCACAAGCGGCCAAACTTACTCTTTTCAACAGCGGCGAGCACGATGCATGGACTAAGGCTATGGACCCTGAGTATAAAGAGAATGGGGTGAGTGTGTATGAGTGGATGTTGCAGTATAAGAAGTAATTAGCAGATTTTGCCAATAAGCCAATTAGCTAATTGGGTGAATGAATTAAGAAAGCCCCAGCGCAAATTGCAGGGGCTTTCTAATTTTTTATATAATTGCCACTACCTACTTTGGAACAATTTGCTTATTTGCTTATTGGCAAAATTGGCTAATTAAAAGTAAACGTCGCATTCACCTCCGGACAATCAAGCTTCGTACTTCTTTTAACGCCATTAGCAGTTACATGAAGCAGATTGATCTGTTTGTCAGATGCCTCAAACAACACGGACGTCTGAACATCAAGCTTTTTCACGGCAACCACATTACTTACCTGAAAATAACTCCAGATAGCTTCGCTCTCCCGCTCAAATCCTACAAATTCCAGTTGCAAAGGCTTACCATCCGCCTTCAAATGCAAATGTTTTCTAATATATTCAGCGATCGCTTTCTCAACGGCCGCTGTATCCTTGGGATTGAACAGGTCAACCTTCCTGCCTTCCGATTTCTCAATTGATGTCTCAAGATCGTCGGTGAACGTTTTACAACTAATTTCAATGGTTTTATCCTTTGCATTGTGATTGATCTCCGTCACGCTTACAAAAAATGGATGTACCAAAGTCATCCAACCCATTAACAACCATTTATGTAATAGAAATACCATTAGCAGAATAAATTTTTCTGTTACAAATCTCTGATTTATTTTGAAGCGGGTCATTTAAATTTCTCCTAAACCGTACCTTAGGGGCTCCGATTGCTTATGCAGGATTTCTGGCTTTATTTTGAACTTGGACGTGAACACATTGCAGACTGGCAGGGATATGATCATATCCTGTTTGTAACCGCGCTCTGTTTGCGGTACTTGCTGAAGGACTGGAAAAAGGTGCTTATCCTGGTAACTGCATTCACAATCGGGCATTCAATAACCCTTGCACTCAGCGTGCTGAACTATATAAGTGTCCCTTCAACATGGATAGAATTCCTGATCCCGGTAACCATTGTGATAACCGCTCTTAGCAATTTATTTCATCCGGCTACCGAACCCAAAAAGCGGTTTCCGCTGATCTATTTTTACGCATTGTTCTTTGGATTGATCCATGGCCTTGGCTTTTCAAATTATCTGAAAAGCCTGTTGGGAAAAGGATCAAATATCGTAACCGAGCTGCTGGCTTTCAATATCGGACTTGAAGCGGGTCAGTTACTGATAGTAGCGGCGGTCCTGCTGGTATCCTGGCTGATCGTATCTGTTTTTAAAATTCCGAAGCGCGAATACACTGTATTCACGTCAGGAGCAATATTTGGTATTGCAGCAATCATGGCAATAGAAAGATTTCCATCATAAACCATTCAGAAAAATCAATAAGAAACATGAAGAAGCTCCTTTATTCCTGTTGTGTCGCACTCTTCGCTCTTGGAACGGTGAACGCACAGAACATTCAGAACAATCCCAACTCAAACCATGGAAACAAGTTTGAGCAGATGGGAACAATTCTGCCAACGCCGAATGAGTATCGTACGGCAAGCGGCGCCCCAGGCCCTAAATACTGGCAGCAACGTGTTGATTACGATATCAAGTGTGAACTGGATGAGGCAAATCTCAGACTCAGTGGTTCTGAAACAATTACTTATTACAACAACTCACCGGACGCCCTCACATATCTCTGGCTTCAGCTGGACGAAAATGAACACAGCTCAAAGAACAATGCAAATTACCAGGAAGCCAGCCGTATGCCAAGGCAGATCAGCGACCAGCAATTTGATTTCATGGAAGGCGCGAGCAAGCCAAACGAGTTTGGCGTAAACATCACCAAACTTACAGATGCGCTTGGTAAATCACTCAAATACACCATCAATAAAACAATGATGCGTGTTGAGCTTCCTACCCCGCTGAAACCCGGTCAGAAATATGTTTTCATGATCAGCTGGAACTACAAGATATCCGACCGCATGAAAGAAGGTGGCCGTGGCGGATTTGAGTTTTTCCCTGAAGACGGAAACCACCTGTTCACCATCGCGCAGTGGTATCCCCGCCTTTGTGTTTACAGCGATTTCCAGGGCTGGCAGAACCATCAGTTCACCGGTCGTGGTGAATTCGCGCTTTCTTTCGGAAACTTCAAAGTGCAGATGACAGTTCCGGCCGATCACCTGGTTGCTTCAACCGGAGAATGCCTGAACTATCCGCAGGTGCTGAACGCTACCCAGCAAGCTCGCTGGGCTAAGGCACAAACAACAAAAGAGCCCGTTGAGATCACTACCCTTGATGAAGCAAAAGCCGCAGAAAAGAAAAAATCTTCCGCAAAAAAGACATGGATATTCAAGGCAGATAATGTGCGCGACTTCGCATGGACATCTTCCAGAAAATATATATGGGATGCAATGCCAACCTATGTGGAAGGAAAAAAGATAATGTGCATGAGCTTTTATCCTAAAGAAGCATATACGCTCTATCGCAGGTATTCAACAAAAGCGGTTGCACATACAGTAAAGACTTATTCTAAGTTCACTATCCCCTATCCTTACCCTGTAGCGCAGAGCATCGAAGCCGCAAACGGAATGGAATATCCGATGATCGCTTTCAACTATGGACGCACCAATCCCGATGGAACTTACAGCGAGGCTACCAAATACGGCATGCTTGGTGTTACGATCCATGAAGTGGGTCATAATTTCTTCCCGATGATCATTAACAGCGACGAGCGTCAATGGACATGGATGGATGAAGGACTTAACACATTTGTAGAATATCTCACAGAAGAATTGTTCGATAACAAATTCCCAAGTCGCCGCGGCCCTGCGTTCAGCATTGTTGATTACATGAAGCTTCCAAAAGATCAACTGGAGCCGATCATGACCAACTCTGAAAATATCATCGGCTTCGGACCGAACGCATATTCAAAACCCGCAACAGGATTGAATATACTTCGTGAAACCGTTATGGGAAGAGAATTGTTTGATTACGCGTTTAAAGAATACGCACGCCGCTGGGCATTCAAGCATCCAACCCCTGCAGATCTGTTCCGCACGTTGGAAGACGCAAGTGGTGAGGACCTCGACTGGTTCTGGAGAGGCTGGTTTTACAGTATTGATGCGTGCGATATTGCATTGGATACAGTTAAATGGTATAAAGCTGATGTATTGAATGCGCCAAGGAAAGTGGATACAACCATTTATCGCAGTCTCGATAAGCCACAGGTCAACAGCTTCGAGGACATTTCCAAAGTCCGCAACCGTGAGGACAAGAAAATTACTTTCTACACTGATGATGATACCGCGCTTCGCGATTTCTACTGGAGATATGCGCGTGGTATCGAGCCATACGATACAACGAAGTATTCTGTTAAGATGACCAATTATGATGAGCCGTTGAGTGAAGAAGTGAAACAGAAGATCGCAGGCAAGAATTTCTACGAGCTTCAGTTCAGCAACAAAGGCGGACTTGTAATGCCGATCATTCTTGAGTGGACATTCAAAGACGGAACAAAAGAAATAGAAAAGATCCCTGCCCAGATCTGGCGCAAAAATGAAGGCAAACTCACAAAGGTATTCATGAAGGACAAAGAGGTTACCAATGTTCGTCTGGATCCAATGCGTGAAACTGCCGACATTGACGAGAGCAATAACACCTGGCCGAAAGATATCGTGCAGAGCAAATTCCAGATATTCAAAGCCAAGCAGCAGATCCGCGGGCAAAGTACAGGTGTGAATCCGATGCAGAAAGCTGAAGAGAAGAAAAAAGGATTTTAATTCATCAGATCATATTTCAAAAAAGCCAGAGGCCTTCTCAATTGAGAAGGCCTC
>DASWTK010000058.1:0-34227 GCA_036402175.1 Chitinophagaceae bacterium
TAATGTAAGTTGAAATCAGGATTATTAACCCTGGAATGCAAACTAAAAGTAAGAGGGGACGATTGGAGAACAATAATAGTAATAATGTAGGTTAAGTGTAAGAATAGCTTAGGACTAGTGTAAGATAAGCGTAGGATAAGCGTAGGATAAGCCTAGGATTAGCGAAAGATAAGTGAAAGATAACTGGAAAAACATACGCGCCATTCAACACCACTTAATGGCCTAAAGGCCATTCCTTAGCCAATAAATCAAACTTCTCATTTGGAAAACCCGAAACCGGAAACTCAAAACCCGAAACCCTCTTCTCATTTGGAAAACCCAAAACCCGAAACTCAAAACCCAAAACTCTCTTCTCATTTGGAAAACCCAAAACCGGAAACCCAAAACCCGAAACTAGTTAGCCGTCGGGCATTTGTAAGAAGTCAGGTTAAAAGAAACCGTGATCTCGGCGAAGATGTACTGATCTTTTTGCTTGGGATATCCGCGCTGCCTGCCTTTTATTCCGATGGCATCGCCTGTTTCGTATGAGCGGTCCTGAAGTAGATACCAGGTGCTGGGGCTTCCATCGGGAAGAGTGGCGGGAAAGGCGTCGGGAGCAAAAGTTGAGCTTACATCGTCCAGGTAGTCGGTCCGTGTAAACCGGTGAACGATCTCAAAACCAATGTTCATTCTGTCGTTCCAGTTGTATTTTACCCCTACACCAAAGGGCATGCAGAACGCCATGGTGCTGTAAGGTTTGCGGTCTGGATACAGTGCTGATCCCTGTCCTTCAGTGCCTAAGGGACGAAGGAATACCTTCTGTCCTTCAAGATATGCATACGGGTCATAGCTGAATACGCCTACTCCAAATGTTACATATGGAGTAAAGCGGTAATTGGGATCACCCGGAACAAATTTGTAAAAGTTGAAATCTCCCTGCAACGCAAGTTCCCAGATATTGCTGTTGAAGCTCAGGTTGCGCCTGCGCTGATAGTCGTTGTCTGTATTGTAAATATCTGAGTATCCAACCTGCGCATAATGCGCACTTACACGAAGCGCTATATAATTTCCGAACTGTTTTCTGAAAAACGCTCCTAATGCGAGCTTAGGGCGATTGATGCGGGCATCCGTATTCAGGTCGCCAAAATAATGAGCGGCGCCTGCAGAAAATCCAAATTCCCCTTGTTGAACGATGCTTTCGTATTGTGCCCTGGCAGTAATTGTGGTCAGTGTAAGCAACATACTGAAGGTAACAACGGATAGTGACCTTTTCATAAATGCAAGATATATAAGTTTGGGAAAGTAAGGGAACGAAATTTACCAGAAAATATTGGAATGTGCAAGCCAAGATTTATATAATATATAACCCGCTTGTTAATTGCGGGTATCCAGGCCCCATGACAGCTTACTGCGCAGTGTTTGAAGGAAATTATTCTCATTCAGCCGCACAAGGCTTACCGTAAACTTCTCCCGCCTCACTGCAAGTTGCACCTGTTTATCCGCGATCTGCTTGCGGCTGTCCAATGTGCATAAAAAATGATCGGTCCTTCCCTCCACTTCGAACGAAATAATATTGTTATCCGGAACTACTATCGGACGAACATTCAGATTGTGTGGAGCAACAGGAGTAATCACAAAGCTGGCCGATTCGGGAAAGACCACTGGTCCGTTACAGCTCAATGAATAACCGGTTGATCCGGTTGGAGTGGCAACGATCAATCCATCGGCCCAGTAAGTATTCAGAAATTCACCATTCAGATACGTATGTATCTTGATCATGGGCGATGTATCGGTTTTATGGATCGCAAATTCATTCAATCCATATGGGCAATTGCTGAAAAGTGTCTCACTGGAATCAAGATGTATGAGCGAACGTTTATCAACAATGAATGTCCTGTTCTTCAGCGATGATACAGCCGTTGATAATTCTTCTTTACCGATGCTGGCCAGGAATCCAAGTCTTCCGAAGTTGATACCGAGAATAGGGATGTTTTTATTTCGTACCAGCGTAATGGTATCGAGCAAAGTTCCATCTCCTCCGAGGCTGATGAAAAAATCTATTGAGTCATCAAGGTCGTCCGATTCATTGAACAATGTAATTTTCGGTGGCAGTCTCATGCCCGAAGCAATCTGCTCATGAAATGGCTTGAACAGGACGGGTTCAATATCGTGTTTCGCCAGCTCATCGAATAACTGCTGAATCTCCACCGGCCTTTCATAATCTATTGCCCTGCTGTATATGGCGACTTTCATTTAACGTGTTTTGAGTTTTGGGTTTAGGGTTTAGGGTTCTTTGGTGCAAGGTGCAAAGTAAACAGATAATTCCTTAACCTATTACTCAGCCCGCCACGGGCTATGAACCCAAAACTCAAAACCCAAAACCCAAAACTCCCTAAAAATCATTCTTCAAATGAAAAAACAACCCCCTCTGTCCAAGTTGATTAAAGCTGTATTCAAACCTCAGGGCGACGTCGTAGAAGGTGAGCACATCAAGGCCAAAGCCTGCCGTATACAGCATCTTGTTGCCAAGCCTGTTACCGAGGCCCGATTTATCGTATGAATATCCCACATCACCATAGGTTTTAAGAAATACCCGGAAAGGAATACGGTCGTGGGAATTAAGAGGTGTCGGAATATGAAATTTAAGGATCTGGTGCCTTAAAGTATTTTTTACAAGAATTGCGGCCACACCATCAATCACATACTTTTCGAGCCCGCGCAGATAAAAATCACCATACCCAAAGAGCCGCTGATTAATAAATGGCTGGTCAAAAGGCAACCGTATCACCCCCGAACCATAAATGCTGTGGGAGGTTTTATCTGATAACGGCGTATGTATGCTTCCTTTCGCATTCAGTTGCCACATGCTGAAACTGCTGTTAATGCCGCGTTTCAGCAATCCTGCTTCTCCTGAAATACCTTTTTGTGGATAAGGAATGTAATCAACATTGATGTACTCGATCTTATAGGAAATTTCGGGAAATGCGATCCTCGTGGAATGGTCTGAAAAATATTTCGGGTTACGGTTAAGGACAGCCGTATCAACCTGCTGCCTGATATATGCGATCCTGAGGGTGTTGCGGGTCCTGATCGCCGGCCGGTAAGTAACATCCACAAAGGCGCTGAGTTGCTTGCTCAGGACATGATCAGTAACGGTATCGCGATAAAACAACTGTTCATTATTGCTGGTTCCGTAATTCACTTCGCGGTTTGTCATATAACTGAAGCCAAGACGTCCGCCAAACTTCAGTGCTTTGTCGATATAAGGTATCTCATACTGAAACTGGATCTGCCTGGTATAACCCGTGATCAGCCATAGTTTCAGCTTGTCGTTCCGCCCGGAAAAGTTGTTGTAATTCAGTTTGAGTCCGTAATTGACCCTATCGATCCCATACCCCTGCTTAGCCCATTCCGATAAGTTCCGGTCAACGGGCTTGAAATAAGGGATCGGGAACAGGTACCATCTTTCACGTACATCAACGCCGATGTCGATGAGGTAGCCATCAAATTTTTTCAGATAAACCACCGCTTCATGAAAAAGCGTGGTGTTCATGAGCAATTCCCTGGTCCTTTCGAAGCGGTTGACCAGTTCTGCAAGGTTTACCGAATCGCCTCTTTTAAAAGGTAATTCGCGTTCAATGATATAAGCTTTTGTTTTGCGGTTACCCGAGATGAGGATATCCCGTATGGTGAAAGGATGTAAAGAATCAGGACCTCCGCCGGGGATTTCGCTTCCGGGGATATTAGGTATTGAAGCTTCCTGTGAACAGACCCGTCCCCAACCTACACACACGCATACAATCAGCAAGCCGTATTTCCACCGATTCCGCATAGACGATAAAACACTCTCTTTTTTGAAAAATTGCCCGGGGGCAGCCTACATATTCAGGTAATTCATCAGATGATCATAATTATTCCGCAATTCATTTTCATACAGTTCCTCACCGAAATAATACTTCACCACGTATTCATAACGCTGGAAAGTGGCCACAATATCTGAAATTTCAAATTTATTTACTTTGAGAGTAACAAGAAAGGTCTCATTAATGTTGTCGTAATAAGAATTAAGCTGGGTAATGTGGGCGTCGTTCGTTTCCACCAGTTTGCTGATCTCGGAGAAAGAATATCCTCTTTTTTCCAGTTCAAGCACAATCACACCACCTGGCTCATTGGCCCCGGTTTGTTTTGCAAGTTGCTTGAACAGATCGCTTTGTGAGATTGCACCAATGAATTCCTGCTCACCTTCAATTACGGGAATAACAGTCAGTCCGTATTCATTCACCATCTGAACCGCTTCAAGGAAATGCGTTTCAGCATGAACTGCGAGTTTGGAAAAAACAGATTGAATTTCTGAAAGCCTGGTTTTCTGATTCGTTGTGTTCAGCAGGTCCTCTTCATAAACCAACCCTGTAAGTTTATTTTCGGAGATCACAGCCAGGTGCTCCACATGGAATTCAGCCATAAGCTGCAGTGCCTGCGCTACGGTATCATCCAGGTGCAGTGAAGGAATAGTGACCGATATCACGTCTTTGTTTAACACGGATTCAGGGTTTAGTAACTATAAGACGGCAAATATCACGCTACCGCTGCCGGCTTTTTTAATTTTGTCAAAAATTTATGAAGGATCTGATTGAACTCACCAGGCACTTCCATCATTGGGGCATGACCGCATTTATCAATAAAATGCAATTCACTGTTAGGAATGAGGCGGTTAAACTCACGCCCTACAAATGGAGGTGTGATGGTATCATTATTTCCCCATACTAATAACGTAGGTTGCTTGATTTGATTGAGTTCTTCGCCAAGATTATTTCTGATTGCACTCTTGGCAAGGGCTATTATCTTAATGACGCGTAGGCGGTTATTGACAATTTCATACACTTCATCCACTAATTCTTTCGTTGCAATTTTGGGATCGAAAAAAGTCAGTTCTGTTTTCTTTTTGATGTATTCATAATCACCCCTCTTAGGATAGGTATCGCCCATACCATTTTCAAAAAGCCCTGAACTGCCGGTGAGTATAAGCGACTTAACACGCTCAGGATGTTTCAGCACATATAACAATGCTACATGCCCGCCAAGAGAATTACCCAGCAGGTGAACATTCTCGTAATTGCGCGCTTCCATAAAACGATGTACAAATTTGTGCAGTCCGCCAACCGAAGTATGCAGAAGGTCAAGATCAAATAAAGGCAGCATCGGAACCACCACCTTATTATGCTGGCGGAAATATTCAATCAGGTCACGGAAATTACTCAACGCTCCGAATAATCCATGCAGCAGCACAAGCGGTTCGCCTTCGCCTACCTCGATAAATCTGAACTTATCCTGTTGTTTGATTTCGTACTGCATCAGCCTTACATCTGTTTATGTACAACAAATATTCGCTAAAATAATTTATTTCAGCCAAATATCAGAATAGCGAGGGCTCGCCTCAGGCCAGGTAAAGGTTTACTTTACCTGATAAAAAATTCATGCCCGCATTGCCGTGCCGGCCTTTTCTGAAATGCCCCCGAAAAATTCCTTTAATTCTTCAAACATATCTTTAAACCACGGTATAACAGCGCCTAATCCATTGATGGCATAAGGGCCCCAGGGTTCAATGAAATGATAAGTAACCGAAGAAAGTATGGTCTGCTCTTTAATTATTCGCAATTGAACCGCATAAAACAGCAGAATGCTATAAATAGTAGTGTAAAGCGCAACATAAAGTATCACTCCAAGCAATCTGTTCATCCAACCCAGCAAAGCAAACTCTACTGATTTCTCAATCATTTTCGCAACAATCCTTACCAATATCACCACAATCAGGAAAACAACAACAAATGAAATGAATGGTAACCACCTGGCAGAAATATTAGTACTGTCGGCAAGCTGTTGCGCTACAACCGTTGATAACTTCATCGCTGCAGCCAGACCAACAATGAAAGCCAGTATTGAAAATACAGCGATGATAAATCCCCTGCTCAATCCTTTGAACACAGCCATAATCACAAGCACCGCGTATATGATGTCTATCAGCATCAGCTATTTTTACCCAGCAACTCTTTTACCATTGCACTGATCGTTTTTCCATCTGCCTTGCCTGCCAGCTGTTTTGTAGCAGCCCCCATCACCTTGCCCA
Source organism: Chitinophagaceae bacterium (assembly GCA_036402175.1). Classification (GTDB taxonomy): domain Bacteria; phylum Bacteroidota; class Bacteroidia; order Chitinophagales; family Chitinophagaceae; genus DASPKM01. Next base: position 6,104 of record DASWTK010000058.1, read on the forward strand.
TATCCGCCGCGGATGTTGCGCCTGTTTCTGCAATGATCGCTGTAAGTCTTGCCCGTAATTCATCGGCATCAAGCTGCTTTGGCAGGAATTGCTCAATCACCGTTATTTCTTCCTGTTCCTTCTGTGCAAGGTCGGTACGGTTCTGCTGTTGAAATATTTCCAGTGAATCCTTGCGCTGCTTGACAAGTTTTTGCAGCAGCTTCACCTCATCTTCTTCTTTTAAAACACCGCCCGCTCCCTCTGAAGTTTTTGCCAGGATAATTGCAGCCTTGATTGCGCGCAATGCGCGCAGACTTTTTTCATCTTTCGATTTCATGGCATCTTTCATTTGCGCCATGATATTTTCTTCTAATGCCATAATTTTTGAAATATTGTTTATGAATTATGCATGCGATGGGGTAAAATAATTTTACAATTTACCTTCCTTCAGCTGCTGATCCTTGAACTTTCTGTAAAATTCCTTTGCAAATTTTCTGATGTCATCCGACAACTCTGTATTGCGTGTGGCACGATGGTAAGTATCGGCCATGGTCATGAAGGTCTGATAAAAAAAATCCGCCATTTCATCCACCATCATTGTCTTGGTCCAAAGATCAACACGAAGCGCTGTGCGATCTGTTCCATCCCAGAAAGAAAGCATCATCGCTTTTGCAAGCCGGTCATTTTCGGCTGTTGTATCCGTTGCGTTCCAGCTGATCTGTTCCGGCATCTTGTCTGCATCGAGCCCAACATCGATGCGTATGGTAGATTTATTCATGCAATTGGTTTAGAACCGGCAAAGTTAACAGAATTCATCGCTCGGCAAGGTGCAGCAGGCAAGTGTTCAAATCATGCAGCAGTTCATGTTGATTGAATCGCGTCATCACCGCTTTACCTTTTTCAACAAGCCTTATAAACTCATCTTCATTTTTGTACATCGATATCATCTGCCTGGATATGGAATCATGATCTTTAAAATCGGCATACAGCGCAGCCTCTCCGCAAAATTCAGCGGCGATGCTGTTCTGATCCGTGATCACGGGAATCCCTGACCGATACGCCTGCGCGATATCCATTTTTTCTCCGAAATACAATCCGCCGGAAAGCAGGGCAAAAGCTCCGGAGATCACTTCCTTCCTTTCTGTTGATGAAAGGGTGTTTAAACAGATAATATCCGTATGGTATTTATAAGCATTCAGTTTTTCGCCGAACAATTTTTCATACCCTGTTTCGATCTGCCCCCCGAGCACCAACCCGAGGGATGACCTTTGCCATTTTTTAAAGATTGAAAATGCCTGCAGTATTTTCTCCCATTCATTATTCCGGCTGATATCACCCCCATAAAAAAAATATTCTTTACCTGAAGCGTGCAATGACCTGGCCTCCTCCCCTTCAGCAAAAGGCTCAATCAGTTCGGGCTCCATCAATTTCAAGAGGTAGATGTTATTCTCCCTGTTTGGGAAAAGCCCGGAAATAGTGGCTTTTAAAGCGTTTGTGTCTGTTATAACCCCAGCCAGTTTGCCTTTGATTCTTTTTTTGATCCGTTTTGGCCCAGGCGCGCCATCCAATGGATCGGCGGTTATCACAACAGCCTTAACCTTACTGGGTATCAGCACGTTGCTGAAAGAAGAATAGATCACCAGGTCGGCCTGCGCCTCCCTGATCGCCTTTTCCCGCTTGAAATTCCCGATCAGGGAAAGTGGACCGGGAAGTTCCTGCCCTGCCTGCACCCGGCAGTCGTATCCGGGGTACATGGTGCAAATTTCCGCTACCAGCTGTTCAAGCAAAGCGGCCAGCCTTTGGCCTTTGCGATCACCTGGCGGAGGATGTATCAGGAGGAATCTCATACGTTGCGGCAAAGGTAACTGCACAAGGGCGAAAGGATACCAAAAGGACAGGCACTTGCAGAAATTACGGTCGCCCATTTTCGGGTAGATTCACTTTGCTATCGTTGATTTCACTTTCTACTTTTGATTGATAATCCGATCTCCTCATTGAAAATCTGTATCTATGAAAAAACAACTTTACACCATTTTATTTATTGTGGGTAGTTGTTTCGCAGCGATTGAAAAAACACAAGCTCAATGTCCCTGTGCAAACGGAGATACGCCTGATTCGATCGTTTATACTTTTACACTGCCCCCAACGTCTGATTTCAGTTCTGCCATAACTTTTCCAAAATTCAATCCTACTACGGGTACTTTAAACTGTGTCAGCCTTATAGCCGACATCACCGCCGTAGCAAATCTTGGAATCCGGAACAGGGATTCTCTTCCGAGAGATTACCAGTTTCTTTATACGCAGGCGATCAGTGTTTCCGGACCGGGAAGTTTGTTTACGAATGCGAATACAACCCAGAATTACGGACCTACAACCCTTGCTGAATACGGGCAACCCGGCGATTCTGTACATTATGGCCCTGATACTCCTTTTTTAAACAGGAGGTTATCAAGAACGATTTCGAACGTTTCGCCTTACCTGGGTACCGGTAACGTTACCCTCAACTTCAATAACACGGGTAGCACACTGCTGCTTCAGGGTAGCAATAACTACCAGGCTACCATCACCACCTTTGCCTGGGGCGAATTCAGGCTGGTGTATTATTACTGCCGCACATCGGTGCTCGCGAATGGCATTAAAGGATTCACCGCAACAAAGAAAGATAAACACATCCTGTTGGAATGGGTTTATGAAAACGAACCTTCGGGTACGCAATACGATGTGGAGCTCAGTAAAGATGGTTACAATTTCAAATCGATCTCTAAAAGGTCAGGTAATAACAACGGTGCTGCCGGTCAGGTAAAATACAATCACCAATACCAGCTGAAAGGCGATGAGGATAAGTTGTATTTCCGTATTGGCGCCACTGATATTTCCGGTGACATCAGTTATTCACCAATACGCATCATTCAGTTAAGCAGCAGTCCGGGCGCGTATTCCGTTTCACCCAATCCTGTCAGGAAGCATGCAAGCATTTCGTTCGCACGCCCGCAAACAGGCGATTATGGGGTTGAAATCATCAATAGCGTGGGGCAAACCATTTATAAGAAAACATATAGTTTATCAAACGAATCATTGATAGAGGTTGATCTGCCGCAACAACAGAACCCGGGTCTGTACTACCTGCGGATAAACAACCTTAGTACTAAAGAGCAGCTGGTGCAGAAAATATTATTGCAATAGTTCTAATGCAACCTATGAAAAGCCAGCACCAAAGGAGTCTTTAAAACAACCAACCGTCCTATCCAAAGGAACCCTGGAAGGACTAACTAAGAAAGGCCGTTCATACAGGGCCTTTTTTAGTTTACAGGCGGCAAAGACCCTAAATTTAAGTTTTGGCACTAGTCGTTTTACCTTATTTTTGTTTCAATGAATATAGATTTGATGGAGTACAATACTACCAGAAACCACCTGGTAATGCGTGAATATGGAAGGCATATTCAGAAAATGATCGAATACCTGCTTACCATCGAGGACGAAGAAAGGAGGCAGCGGAATGCGCATGCGCTGATTGAACTCATGGGTTTTCTTAACCCGCATTTGAAGAATGTGGAAGATTTCAGGCACAAACTGTGGGACCACCTGTTCCTGATTTCCGATTTCAAACTGAATGTAAAATCACCTTATCCCATACCTACAAGGGAAACACTCAAGGCCAAACCAGAGCCTTTGCGTTACCCCAAGCGTTATCCGAAATTCTCGCACCTGGGCAAGAACCTGGAACTCGTTATAAACAAGGCATTGGCTGAAGAAAATCCAGAAAAGCGTCAGGGATTTGCCAATTCCATAGCTTATTACATGAAGCTGGCCTACAGCAACTGGCATAAGGAAACAGTGCATGATGACGCAATTCAGGGTGAGCTGAACAATATTACAAAAGGACAGCTTGAATTCACGAATACACCTTATGTACGTGCGGCCAGTCACCGTATCAGCGACAATCGTGACCGCGGTGGTTATGGTGATTACCGTAACAAGCGCAATCCAAAATTCCAGCATCAGCAACGCGACGGAAGAGGTGGAGGCGGAGGCGGAAGAAACGATCGGAACAGCGGGGGCGGAAAGTTTAATAAAAAACGTTACAAATAGGATTGATCTCCGGCTGGAAACCGGAATTCTCAATTGTTGAAAATCCTGAAGGAAGTATTGTGCTTCCTTTTTTATTTTTATAAGCTCTTATCCGTTCAGCATCCAACATCTCTATACCATAACACTACTACTGTGAATGCATTTGAAGTAACAGGCGGTAAAAAATTATCAGGCACTATTGTTCCGCAGGGAGCAAAAAATGAAGCGCTGCAGATCCTCAGCGCGGTTCTTCTTACACCTGAGAAGGTCACTATCAGAAATATCCCTGATATACTCGACGTGAACCTGCTGATTGAGTTGTTGCAGGACATGGGCGTAAAAACAGAACGGCCTGACCGGCACACCTGCATTTTCCAGGCAGATAACATCGACCTCGATCTTCTGCACCAGGAAGGCTTTCGCAAAAAAAGTGGCAGGCTCAGAGGTTCTGTAATGATAGCAGGTCCCATGCTGTCACGATTCAGAAAAGCATTCATACCAAAACCTGGTGGCGACAAGATCGGAAGAAGAAGGCTTGATACACATATCCTGGGGTTTGAGAAGCTGGGCGCGCAGTTCACTTATCATCCGGAGGATGGTTTCTTTCATATTGAAGCAGGCAATCTGCATGGTACGGATCTTTTGCTCGACGAGCCTTCTGTTACCGGAACCGCCAACATCATTATGGCGTCGGTTATGGCTAAAGGAATTACCACTCTATATAACGCAGCCTGCGAGCCTTATATTCAGCAACTGTGCAAAATGCTTAACCGCATGGGCGCTAAGATCAGTGGCATAGGCAGCAACCTCCTGCGCATTGAAGGTGTAGAATATTTGACGGGTACCGACCATACATTGTTGCCGGATATGATAGAAGTAGGTTCCTTCATTGGCCTCGCGGCTATGACCCAAAGCAGCATTACCATTAAGAACGCTGGCGTTGAACACCTGGGTGTGATACCCGATAAATTCCGTCAGCTGGGCATTGAGCTTGAAATGCGGGGCGATGATATTTATATTCCAAGCCAGGAAGTTTATGAAATTCAACCATTCCTCGACCGGTCGGTACTGACGATCTATGATCACCCATGGCCGGGGTTCACACCCGACCTGCTGAGTATTGTGCTGGTAGTAGCCACGCAGGCAAAAGGAAGCCTGCTTGTGCATCAGAAGATGTTTGAGAGCCGTTTGTTCTTCGTTGACAAGCTGATTGATATGGGCGCGCAGATCATACTATGCGATCCGCATCGCGCCGCGGTCATTGGTTTGGCACGACAGCAATCGCTTCGCGGCATAACCATGAGCAGTCCCGACATTCGCGCTGGTGTTGCGTTGCTGATAGCGGCTTTGAGTGCTGAAGGAAAAAGTGTTATTCAGAATATAGAGCAGATTGATCGCGGATATCAATATATCGACCAGCGGTTGCAGGCATTAGGCGCGGATATTAAGAGGGTATAGAAATTTACGAAAGTTATCTGTGCATATTTTCGGTTAGCCAGCAACGTTCGTGACCGCTCAAACTTCATCGTCGGTTTGTTCTTCCGGCTCCTGCAGCGGTTTCTCGGGCCTCATCTGCGGAAATAACAACACATCCTGAATTGATGGCGAATTCGTCAGCAGCATGCACAACCTGTCGATGCCAAAACCAATACCCGAAGTAGGCGGCATGCCATATTCAAGGGCACGTAAGAAATCATAATCAATGTACATCGCCTCATCATCGCCGCGTTCCATCAGCTTAAGCTGCTCTTCAAACCGTTCACGCTGATCAATCGGATCGTTCAGCTCTGTATACGCGTTGGCGATTTCCTTACCATTTACCATCAGCTCGAAACGCTCTACCAGACCGGGTTTGCTGCGGTGCTTTTTGGTAAGCGGACTCATTTCAACGGGGTAATCTATAATGAAAGTCGGCTGCACAAAATGATGCTCACACTTTTCACTGAAAATTTCATCAACCAGTTTTCCTTTACCCATGGTATTGTCAACATGAATATGCAATTCCCTGCACGCGTTGCGAAGTTCTGTTTCATCCATCTGGCTGATGTCGATCCCCGTATGCTCTTTGATAGCATCGTACATGGTTATGCGCCGGTAAGGCGCTTTGAAGTCGATTTCTTTTCCATCCACCGTAACCAGCGTTGTTCCGTTCACAGCCTTCGCTGCACTTTCCAGCAATTGTTCGGTGGTTTCCATCATCCATAAATAATCCTTATACGCAACATAAAACTCCAGCACCGTAAATTCAGGATTGTGTGTGCGGTCCATTCCTTCGTTCCTGAAATTCCGGCTGAACTCATACACCCAGTCAAAGCCACCAACGATCAATCTTTTCAGGTAAAGCTCATTGGCGATCCGCAGATAAAACGGAACATCCAGCGTATTGTGGTGTGTTACAAACGGACGTGCGGCAGCTCCACCCGGAATTGCCTGCAGAACCGGCGTATCCACTTCCAATGCGCCTTTTTCATTGAGGAACCCGCGGATCGCATTGACGAGTTTTGTGCGCTTTACAAAAGTTTCCTTTACCTGTGGATTGATGATCAGGTCGGCATACCGCTGACGGTATTTGAATTCGGGATCCGTTACAGCGTCGTAAACTTCTCCTTCCTTTTCTTTTACTATCGGCAGTGGGTGCAGCGATTTTGATAAAATGGTGAGCTCTTTTACGTGAACGGAGGTCTCTCCCGTTTTGGTTCTGAATACAAAACCTTTCACTCCAACGATATCGCCTATGTCGACCAGGTGTTTCCACACCCTGTCGTATAATGATTTGTCCTCGCCGGGACAAATGTCGTCCCTTCGTACATACACCTGGATCTTACCCATGCTATCCTGTAACACCGCAAAACTGGCCTTGCCCATATCGCGGATGCTCATAATTCGCCCTGCAAGGCAAACATCTTCAAACCGGGATTTATTTTCGTCGCCGATAAAAGTCTCCTTGATGGAAACCGATGAGGTATTTACAGGATAAAGGGGAGCCGGGTATGGATCAATCCCAAGCTGCTGCAATTCTTTCATCTTTTCTCTCCTGATGATCTCCTGCTCTGACAGATGTGGCAAATTCATTTAATGCGTTTTGTTCGAGGGTGCAAAGATAATGGGGAATTATTATGCTTTCCTTTGCACTTAACCCAGGCCGTGGCCTGATTTTGGCGTACATCCTTATCAAAAGATCAACGTATGAAACAAAAGATTTTTACCCTATTCCTGGCAACCGGTTTTTTAACAGGCTGCGGCAGTCTCACAGGCTTACCCGGCAGCACTGGTCCGGTAACTGAACAGGAGGCCGTGCAAGGCATCCGCCAGGCCCTGAACAAAGGTGTCACTACCGGCATCAGTTACCTGAATAAAACAGATGGTTTCTTTGGCAATCAGACCTATAAACTTTTCTTTCCGCCCGAAGCAAGGAAAATAGAAAACGTGATGCGTGACGTGGGCTTAGGCAAAACAGTTGACCGTGCGATTCTGCAGATCAACCGCGCAGCCGAAGATGCTGTTGGTTACGCGGCGCCAATTTTTACTGAAGCCATCCGCGAAATGACCATTCAGGACGCATGGAACATCCTGAAAGGTGAAGAAGATGCTGCTCCGCGTTACTTCCGTGAAAAAACAACAGCGAAACTTACCGCGGCTTTTAATCCAATCATTCAGCGTTCGTTGGATCAGCTTGAAGCAACAAGGCATTATTCTGAAATCATCACAGCTTACAACAAGCTTCCAACAACTTTTAATAAACTTAATCCCGATCTGCCATCGTATGTAACAGGCAAAGCAGTAGATGCTTTGTTTGACCAGATTGCAAAAGAGGAAGCAAATATCCGTGCCAATCCACGCGCGAGAACTACGGAGATCCTCAAAAAAGTATTTGGCAGCTTAGGAAGCTGATTCTTGTTTTTCCTTTTTGAACGCAGATCATTGGTCTGCGTTCTTTTTTTGACTTCCTGTTTTGTACATTTATCCAATGGAATTCAGCAACCCGGCAATTGACCTCGCCTTATTGCCAAAAGCGGAAGAGATCACGCTTAAGCCAGTTGAACGGTCATACTTAAATGTATTAAGGCTCGAATGGCTTATCACAGCCATCGTAGTACTGGTTGTTGGCGGCTTGCTTGTTTTTTTCATCAAACGTCTTCATCAACCCTTTATCATCGGACTTGCAGCAGGTGTGTGGCTTTTGATCACCATCTTCAGCTATTGGGTGATGAACCGGTCTTTCAAACGAAAAGCTTACGCGATCCGTGACAAGGACGTGCTTTATCAGACAGGCTGGATTGTACGCAGACTTCAGATCTGCCCTTTCAATCGCATACAGCACTGCAGTGTGCACTCAGGACCGCTGGAAAGGCAATTTGGGTTGGCAGCTCTTTCTTTGTTCACCGCTGGCAGCGAAGGATCTGACATGAAGATCCCCGGACTGACCGAAGAAAGCGCTGCATCCATCCGGGAGTTCATCATGCAAAAAATAAGAACTGATGAACAGGTTACAAACTGACTGGTCGGTTCCACAGCGACAGGCTCCCGCAGCGCTATTCATACTTCTTTATAAAACGGTGCTGCGCATCCTGAAAATATTCTGGCCTTTTCTGTTGTTTTATTTTTTCAAAAATCAAACAAATGAATTCGACAGGTTCGAATTTATCATCATCGCCCTTTCTGTTATATCGTTGCTTGGCTCAGTGGTTGAATTTATTTATTTCCGTTTTTTCATCAGCCAGAATGACCTTATCATCAAGAGCGGCTTCTTCACAAAAAAAACCATTAATCTTCCGCTCGACAAGATCCAGGGAGTGCACATCGAGCAAACATGGCTGCACAGCCTGTTCAATGTCGCGAGAGTATCCTTCGATTCCGCGGGTTCCGAAAAAGTTGAAGTGAAGATTGACGCTATCAACAAAGCGGAAGCCGAAGATTTTAAAAGGTTCATACTGCACGCACGGCCTGAAGCCGGGATGGCTGTTGCCGCTCCTGAACCGGAAAAGCCGATCGTTCATCTGAACTCAAAAGACCTTTTTAAGCTCAGCATATCCGCAAATCACCTGGAAGCCTTCCTGCTGATGCTTGCATTCTTTTTATCAGCAATAGATCAGTTGAAGGATATATTTAATCTGGAGTACAACCGCTTTGTAAACTGGGTCTATGGCTTCAACAATTCGCCTGCGGCAGCTTTGCTTGCAGGCGCCATTGCGGCACTGATGGTTTCGGTTGTAATTTCTACAGTCAGAGTGATTTTCCGCTATTTCGATTTCCGGATCAGCACATCCGCCAAAGGGTTTCTGATCCATTCGGGACTCATCAATATCCAGGAAAAGTTGGTTCCATTCAACAAGATCCAGTATATATCGTGGAAGGCCAACTGGATCCGCGAACGGATGCGGTTATACCTGCTGCATTTTCATGCAATCGGCTCACAGGAAATTAATGACAAACTGCGTGTGAAGGTTCCCGTTACCCGCGATAACATGATCCCGGTTTTGCTTGAACATTATCATCCATTGCTTCCGAAGGAAACGATCACGCCTTTAAGAATTCATCCTGCTTATATCATCAGAAAGATTCTGGTGACAGGCCTGCTGCCTGTAGCCTTGCTTGCGATACCTGGGTTTTATTTTTTCCAATGGGCTGCATTCTGGCTTGCAGGATGGCTGATCCTGATCAGCATTTCAAGCATACTTTTCCAAAGAAAGTTCAGGCTATGGACCGATGAACGCGCCCTGCAGATAAGAAGAGGCTTTCTTGGAATGGAAGAACTGATCCTGCGGTGGGATAAGATCCAATCCGTTTCATTGCAGCAATCTATTTACCAGGAAGGAAAGGAGCTTGCAACAGTAAATCTGTTCACAGCGGGAGGAACCGTCAGCATTCCATACATAAGGCTGAACGATGCGCGGGAAATTGTCAACTATGCCATGTATAAGGTATCCTCCTCACTCCACGTTCAGCAAAACCTGCCAGGCTTCACGCACCTTACCGCCATCGAGTAATTTTTTTGCATAGGAGTGCAGTTCCTTTTCCATTTCCGGGGGATTGATGCTGTAATACTGAACTATCTGTTTCAGGTGTTCGTCATCAAATGCAGGATCAATAACAGGCATTTCATTCACATTTGCCAGTTGTCCCAGGTTGTTTGCAGTTAGAATATTGCTGTTTCGTAAATGCTGGGGCAGTACATCCACTCCGATTCCCAGTTTCACATTTGGCTTTTCAACAATGAACAGATTCGATTCATCCACTTTACAATACCAATCACCTCCCAGCCTCGCAACGTGATGCAGCTTGCGCTGATCGATCAGGTTCTTTTCATTCAGTATACTATCGTCAATGTGCATCAGCAGCACCTCGCAGATAACAAGATTGCCCGCTCCTCCCGATGTGCCGAGCGCTTTGACCTCAATTACCCGGCATTCAAGCTTTACCTTGCTTTCCTTTACCATTGGCGGCTTTACCAGATCAGCTGCCTGGGTTGTGAAACCGGCTTTGATGAATTCATTCACTCCTTTAGGGAATTCACAACTGGCAAGGCTTACCTGCTGCACCATGTCGTAATCAACAATATTGATCACAACTTCCGGCACTTCCAGCACATTCTGCAGTGAGTGTTTGGTTGAATTGTCTCTTACACGCCTCGCGGGAGAAAAAATAACGATCGGCGGATCGGATGAAAAGAGATTAAAAAAACTGAAAGGACTCAGGTTAACATTTCCCTCTTTGTCAATCGTGCTTGCAAAACAGATCGGGCGCGGCGCAATTGCATGCTGCAGATAATTCTGCCGTTCGTGCGTTGTAATTTCTTTCAGATCGATGGTCATTCGGGATGGATTAACTATTAACGTGCGCTGTCTTCTTCCTGGCGAGGATTGAAAAATCATCTTCCTCCTTTACAATAATATTCGTAAGCCGGCCCAGGTTTTCGATTTCCATTTCAACAACATCACCATCCTGCAACCATTGCTCCTGGTAATTGGGATCATTCAGTTTTCCGGTACCATTCAGTTCCAGGAAACATCCTGTACCCACTGTTCCGCTTCCGATAATGTCGCCGGGATAAAGGTCCACCCCATACGACGCCCGTTCTATGATCTCGGCAAATGTCCAGTCCATGTCGCCCAGGTTTCCATCGCTCACCTGTTTGCCATTTACGAAACACTGCATGCGCAGGTTCCAGCTCTTGCCAACATGGCCTTCTTTCGGAGGGATCTCATAAGATTCGAGGTCGTGAAGCGTTACAAGGCAGGGCCCTACAGCGGTTGCAAAATCCTTTCCCTTTGCAGGGCCAAGATTAAGAAGCATTTCTTCCATCTGCAGCCGTCTTGCGCTCAGGTCGTTCATGATCATCAGACCGGCAATGTATTCGTCGGCTTCTTCTGCGCGGATGTTTCTTCCGTGTTTACTGATAACAATAGCGCATTCCAGCTCAAAGTCGAGCTTCTCAAAATGATCAGGCATACATCTCACAGGCCCTGCGCCCTGGATACTATGGTGATTTGTAAAATAAAAGATGGGATATTGATCAAACTCGGGGATCATCTCCGCTCTCCTGTTACGCCTTGCCGCGGCCACGTGCTGGCGGAAAGCATATCCATCCCGGCATGAGGGTGGAAAAGGTACCGGTGAAAGCAAGCTTACCTGGTCGAAAGGAATTCCCTGTTCGCGACTGATCCTGCCTTCCAGGATGGCGGCTTCTCCCTTTTGCACCGTTTCTATCATGGCATCCCAGTAATTCAGCATCATGCTCATGCTGTTTGGCAATTCGGGATGTAATACTTCAAGATCATACAGCAGGCCGTCTACCAGAATCCCCAGTTGATCGCGTCCATCGTTCAGGTAAGAAACAAATTTCATGTAGTAGTTTTAGAGCAGGTAAAATTAGAGAATTAAATTTTCGTGGCAGATCAGTAAATTCAACCCTGATATGAAACAACGATTACTTCTGCTGATTGTTCTGGCGATGGTATCCGGTCTACTGATTATGTCGCGCAGTTCGGGCAAAAATGATTCTAATGCATTTATCAGGATCAACCTGCTGGGCTACAAGCCATCTTCCAAAAAAATTGCTGTGTGGGGAAGCAAAGAACAACATACCATCGAACGGTTTCAGTTGATTGACGTATTGAGCGGAAGAAAGGTGTTTGAAGGAAGCGCAGGCAAGTCGTTTGGAGCGTATGGGCCTTTTGCACAAACCTACCGGTTGGATTTTTCAGATTTTAAGGATGGCGGTAAGTATTTTTTACAAGCTGGCGATGCCGTATCGCCCGAGTTTGTGATCAGTGAAGATGTTTACAAAGGAACGGCCGATTTCTGCCTTCGTTATATGCGTCAGCAACGCAGCGGCTTTAATCCGTTCTTAAAAGATTCCTGTCATACTCATGATGGGTACACCATGTATGGGCCAATGCCCGATAGCACACACATTGATGTATCTGGTGGATGGCACGATGCATCTGACTACCTGCAATATGCTGCAACATCTGCCAATGCAACCTTTCACCTGCTGGCAGCTTACCGCGATTTTCCCGGCGTTTTCACCGATAAACATCGGGCTAATGGATTGAGTGGCTACAATAATATTCCTGATGTACTGGATGAAGCTAAATGGGGATTGGACTGGTTGCTGAAAATGCATCCGCGGTCCGACTGGATGTTCAACCAGCTGGCCGATGACCGCGACCACATGGGGATGCGCATCCCAAAAGAAGATACCTTTTATGGAAAAGGATTTGAGCGCCCTGTTTATTTCTGCACGGGAAAACCACAGGGATTATTCAAATACAAAAACCGCGCAACAGGTACAGCTTCCACCGCAGGCAAGTTCAGCAGCGCATTCGCGTTGGGATCCGCATTATTAAATCCGATAGATAAAGCTTATAGTGAACTTTTATACAAGAGATCGGGATCTGCATTTTTATTCGGACTGAAGAGTCCTGGTGTTTGCCAGACAGCGCCAGGTCGTGCTCCTTATTTTTATGAAGAAGATAACTGGACCGATGATATGGAACTGGCAGCTGCCATGCTTGCCTCGGCAGATAACAGCAAAGGAAATAGGTCAGGTGCAGTTACGGGCAATCTTCAGGATAAAAAAGGCAAACTGGAATATGCATTGTCGATGGCACGACGCGAACCACTTACTCCCTGGCTGGGAGCTGATACCGCGCGTCACTACCAATGGTATCCGTTCATTAACATCGGTCATTATGAATTGGCCAAACTCATGAAAGGCGCGCAAAAGAATGAGTTGATCGGATTTTATCAGGCCGGAATAAAAAAAGTATCGGAGAAAGCCGGTCAGAACGCTTTTAACAGAGGAGTACCCTTTATCTGGTGCAGCAACAATCTTACAACTTCCTTTGCCATTCAATGTTACTGGTATCGTACATTAAGTGGTGATGAATCATTCACAGACCTGGAACAGGCCAACTTCGACTGGCTTTTTGGCTGTAATCCCTGGGGAACAAGTTTCGTTTACGGATTGCCGTCATGGGGTGACACGCCCGCCGATCCGCATTCAGCATTCACACACATTAAAAAATATCATATCGATGGCGGGCTTGTAGATGGACCGGTTTATGGAAGCATTTACAAAAAACTGATCGGCATTACACTTTACGAACCCGATGAATACGCGGCTTTTCAAAGTGACCTTGTGGTATATCATGATGACTATGGCGATTATTCAACCAACGAACCAACCATGGATGGAACTGCATCGCTGATTTATTTACTGGCAGCGAAAGAGTCGGAGAATCCAAAAGCGGTAAAAAAAAAGCGCTGACAAAAACCGGCGCGCAGATCAGTAAAAATTACGCGCAGTCTTCAATTAGAAGATCACCTGCGCGCGAACATCAAACCTATCATCGCGGAGCGATCATCCGGGGCGATTCGACCATTAAGAATATTTCAATCGTATTTACAGGCGATGAATTTGCAGAAGGAGGTGAAACCATCGCACGTGCTTTAGGCCGGAATAAAATCAACGCCTCCTTTTTCTTTACGGGGCGGTTCTACCGCAATCCTGCATTTGCAAAGATCATTCAGGAATTAAAAAAGGACGGGCATTACCTGGGCGCGCACAGTGATGCTCATTTGCTGTACAACGATTGGGTAAAGCGCGACAGCCTGCTGGTGACGCATCGGCAATTTGACGTGGACGTGTTGAATAATTACGATGCGATGAAAAAGTTTGGCATACGAAAAAATGACGCGCCTTTCTTTCTCCCTCCTTTTGAATGGTACAATGATACGATCGCAGGCTGGGCAAAACAACTGGGACTGCAATTGATCAACTATACTCCGGGAACACTTTCGCATGCGGATTATACAACCCCATCAATGAAAAATTACCGTACAAGTGAAGAGATAATCCGGTCGGTACATGAATATGAACAAAAGAGATCAACGGGTCTGAATGGCTTTATCCTGCTGATGCATATCGGCGCGGGAAAAGAGCGTAAAGACAAACTTCACGACAGGTTGGATGACTTATTGCGATGGCTGAAACAAAAAGGCTATTCGGTCGTTCCGCTGAGAGATCTGCTGATCATTTAAACATCAGTTCCTTCACCTTTTCCTTGTCTTCTTTTTCTTTGTCAAGATCGAACATAGTGCCAAAGACATGATCCCAGATGGTGGTGCTTACTCCAAAACCCCTGTGTTCATTTTTATAATGATGCAGGTGATGATTACGCCATAGCGGTTTCATCCATTTAAAAGGAGGATTCCACGCGTGGATGGCATAATGCATGGTACCGTACATAAGGTATCCCAGTAAAAAGCCCGGAAAGAACATAAAAACAGCGGTATCCATTGCCAGATACATCAGTGTGAAAATAACAGAAGCGATGATAAGGCTTGGGACTGGTGGCATAAACAATCTTTCCTTATCCCTCGGAAAATGATGGTGGTTACCATGCATCACATATACAATCTTCCTGGCGCGCTCGCTTTCGGCCATCCAATGGAAAACAAATCGGTGCATGATATATTCAAACAGCGTCCATAAAAACATTCCCGCAAGGAAAACAAGTGCTATCCGCCATGGATTGTAACCGAATCGCACGGCAGCGTAATAGGGCATGCCGGCAATAAAAGGTAGATATAATCCCCAGATCACTAACGGATGCGTTTTTGTGAGCATTTCCAGGTATTGATTCTTGAATAGCTGCGCCTGCCCTTTGTTATGTATTTTCTCGAAATGCATAAGGCAAAAATAAGAAGTTTCGGATTTTATTATCGCATACTCACCGTTGATCAAACAATTTAACATGCTTCTTCTGAATAACCAGCGACGCCTGCATTCCTTTGGTAATCAAATCAAATAATTCATCAGCCTGATCGACCGCCTGTATAAATCCGACCAAAACATCCTGCGGAAATAACCAATATACGAACACTGTCGTATATTGCGCGCCAACATATCGTACATGAACAGAAGACTGCTCAACCTAAGCTTTTTTATCCTATTAACATGCCCGGCCTTCACGCAGGGATTACTGAAAGGAAAGATCACAGACTCGACCAACAATCAACCCCTGGCACTGGCCACGGTTACCATATTTAAAGCAAGCGATACCGCCCTGATCACCTACCGCCTCAGCACACCCGAGGGTGAATTCAGGGTCCCCGGCCTTCCATTTAATGTAGAATGCAGGGTTGTGATCTCTTTTTCGGGGTACAGGGTTTTTCGCCACACATTTACCATGTCGCAGGGGAAGGAAACTATTGACCTGGATACCATCAAGCTGGCACCCGATTCAAAATCACTGGATGAAGTGATGGTAATTGCCGAAAGGCCGCCGGTGAGCGTAAGGAAAGACACCATTGAATTTAATGCGTCGGCTTTCAAGACCCTTCCTACCGCACTGGTGGAGGATCTGCTGAAGAAATTGCCAGGCGTTCAGATCGACGCGGATGGAAACATCGTGGTCAACGGGAAAAGGGTGAACAGGATACTGGTGGATGGCAAGGAATTCTTTGGCAATGACCCGAAAATGGCCACCCGGAACCTTCCCGCTAATATGATCGATAAGGTACAGGTAACAGATGATAAGGATGAAGCCGAATTAAATCCCGACCGTCCCCAGGGAGAACTTGGCCAGGTGATCAACCTCCGCCTTAAGAAAGGGGTAAAACAAGGCTGGTTTGGCAAGGCATATGCCGGAGCGGGTACTGATGAGCGTTATGAAGCAGGATCTATTGTGAACCTCTTCAGGGATACAATGCAGGTTAGCCTTTTAGGATTCACCAATAATCTAAACAGGGCAGGTTTCGGCTTTACCGATATCAGGTCACTGGGTGGGTTTGAGCGAAGCGGGATCAATATGATGATGATCAATGGCAATGGCGGCATCAATGTGAACGGAATTTCATTTGGTGGCACAGGCGAGGGAATCAACCGTTCTACCGGAGCGGGATTTAATATGAATCATGTTTTAAGGAACGGACTTACATTAAATACACAATATTTTTATGGGCATACAAGAAATGACATTGAAGAACTGAACAACAGGAAACAATTCCTGGGAGACACCATCTTCAATACTAAAACCGACCGCAACGAGGTGCTATTGACCAATAGCCACCGGATCGGAGTCGGGCTGAGGGGGAAAATAGATTCGCTTACGCGGTTCGAGTTCAAACCCGGATTCGTTATTTCTGACCAGGAAAGTAACCGCCACACTGATATTTTTAATACCGATAATTTCGAAGGATTACTGAGCTCTGCCAATAATTCGCAGCGTCTTGATGGTAAGGATGTTTCGTACAATCATAATTTCATGCTGTTTAAGAACTTCCGGAAGAAAGGACGCACCCTGAACATTACCAACTCATTTAACTACGCCAATCTTGAAAATGAGCAGACCAACGAAGTGCTTTATACATTCCACGATAATGGAACCGGATCACAAAGCAGGCTTGACCAATTGCGCGACAGAGATCAGAAGAACTTTAATACCACATTGAATGTTAATTACAATGAACCACTCAGCAAACAGCTTGCGCTAAGGCTCGGTTATGCGCTGACATTCTTCAATAACGAAGATGACCTGTCGACCTTCAATAAAAGCAACGGAAGCGGCAAATACGATTTGCTGAATCCTACTCTCAGCAATGGGCTCGGACGCAAAAGCTGGCGTAACAATCTGTCTACCGGTTTGAACTGGAAATACAAATCATTCAGCATTACCGCGCTCGCTTACTGGCTGGCATTGGATATCTACAATGATTTCAGAAATGGAAATAAAGTAAACCAGCATTTTAAATATCTGTTACCAGGCATCAATATCAGCTGGAAAGAATTGAACCTCGGATATAATGCTTCGGTTACGCCTCCTAACATTTCCGATGTGCAACCTGTGCCGGATAACTCTAACCCGCTTTTTATTCAATATGGCAACCCTGGCCTGGAACCGGCTAAAACCCATTCGTTCAACCTGCACTTTTTCAAAAACGTAACGCAGAAAACGCTTTTTGTAAGTGCTTACATGCACGGTAACATCACAGAAAACGCCATCACACGGGCACGTACGCTGAACCCGGATGGTTCGCAGGTTACGCGGGCTGTGAACGTAGACGGTAATCATTATTTCTACACCAATTTCAACATCAATAAGCAATACAAGCTGAAAAAGAATTTTCAGTTCACTATCGGCGGTGGGTATAATATCGATTACAACCGGAACTACCTGTTTGTAAATGACCGTAAAGGATATGCGCAGACTTTAAACCTGCGGCCTTACGGTACAATGGGATTGAACTGGAAGGACATGATAGAATGGAATGTAAACCACAACAGAGGGTTTGGCCGTGCGCGGTATGAGAGTCCTGATTTCACCGATTTTGATTTTAATACTCATTATACAAATACAGAACTCGTGATCCGCTGGCCCAAAAACATAGTGTGGGAAACCTCACTTGTATACAGATACAATTCGCAGGTTGCACCCGGCATTCAAAAAACATCGGCCCTGCTGAATGGTGGAGTTACGTTCCTGTTTTTGAAAGACCAGAAAGGGCAACTGAAACTTTCGGCCTTCGACCTGCTGAATCAGAACATCAACGTATGGCGAAATTCAAGCGAAAACTCAATAATAGACAGGCAGATCAACATTCTGCAACGTTATTACCTGCTTACATTCACTTACAACATCCGGAATTTCAAAGCAGGTAAAGTTGGTGGAACCGAGCGGTTCTTCCGGTTCTGATGGTCTAGAACTTTTCCATGATCCCCAATCCAAAGAGTGCGAAATCGTATTTGACTGGGTCCGCAGGATCCAGTTTTTTAAGATTTGCAGTCAGGTCAAGGGCAGCCTGCCAATCGGTTTGCTGGCGGTCAACCAGTTTGAATCTCCTGGCAACCCTGGCCACGTGAACATCCAGCGGGCAAACCAGCTGATGCTGTTTCATGTTTTTCCAAAGTCCGAAATCAACTCCCTTTCCGTCATCACGAACCATCCACCTCAGAAACATGTTCAGTCTTTTGCAGGACGATTTTTTTTCCGGTGAAGCAATATGTTTCCTTGTACGCTCGGGCAAATGTTCAAGCGAAAAGAAATAATGATAAAATCCATTGAGCGCATTTTCAATTGTTTCATCAGCAGGACTCATCCATTTGACAAAAGCCGATTCCAGTGAATCGTTCGCGCGGTAGTGATGCTGGAGGAATGAAACAAAATACAACAGGTCTGTATCATTGAAAGTGCGGTGCCTGAATCCAAGCAGATGTTTCAGATGCTGTTCTTCATGATACTTTATGAAATCATACGGGGCATTGTCCATACGCTGCAGCAGATCACGGCATTTCTGGATTATGCCTGTGCGCGTACCCCAGGCAAATACCGCGGCAAACAATCCGGCGATCTCAATGTCCTCCTTACGGGTGAAACTGTGCGGGATACAAACCGGATCGCCGCTGATAAAAGAAGGCTGATTGTATTCTTCAACTTTCCTGTTGAGGAATTCCTTTAGCTGGTCGTTGTTCATTCTGCTGATCAGCCTATGGCTTGTGTAAGATCATCAATAAGGTCATCGGCATCTTCAATTCCAACGCTCAATCTTATGAGTGAATCTGTGAGGCCATTTTTAATTCTTTCTTCACGCGGAATGGAAGCATGTGTCATCGAGGCCGGGTGGTTGATAAGTGACTCCACTCCGCCAAGACTTTCAGCCAGCGCGAATAATTTTGTTGAAGAAAGCACGCGGTTAGCTTCTTCCATGCTGTCGTCCTTTAAGCTGAAGCTCAGCATGCTGCCAAATCCGCGCATTTGTTTTTTCGCAATCGCGTAACCGGGATGATCTTCGAATCCGCACCAATATACTTTGCCAACCTTCGGGTGATTACGAAGAAAATGCGCGATCTTAACGCCATTCTCACAATGCCTGTCCATTCTCACGTGAAGCGTTTTAAGTCCGCGCAATATGAGAAAACAATCCATTGGTCCGGGCACTGCACCGCAACTCTTCTGAATGAAATAAAGTTTCTCACGCAATTCAGCGTCGTTCATCATCAGGCAACCATGAATAACGTCGCTGTGACCACCGAGATATTTGGTGGCTGAATGCATTACAATATCTGCTCCAAGATCGAGCGGATTTTGCAGATACGGTGTTGCAAATGTATTATCCACCGCAACCATTATCTTATGCTTTTTGGCAATGGAAGTGATCCCGGCAATGTCAATAATATTGATCAGTGGATTGGTTGGTGTTTCTATCCAGATCAGTTTAGTATTACCATTGATATGCGGAACGATGTTATTGACGTCATCCATATTCACATAATGAAACTTCAATCCGAACTTTTCATATATTTTGCTGAAAAGGCGATAGGTTCCCCCATACATATCATTTCCGGCAATTACTTCATCGCCTGGCTGCAATAATTTGACCACCGCATCTGTTGCGGCAACTCCGCTTCCGAACGATAATGCGAATTTTCCATTTTCAATAATTGCAAGCGCGTCTTCCAGCGACTTACGGGTCGGATTCTGTGATCTCGCATACTCATATCCTTTATGCTTGCCGGGAGCAGACTGCACATAAGTTGACGTTTGATAAATTGGTGTCATGATAGCGCCCGTTGATGGATCTGGCTCTACACCTGCATGGATGAATCTGGTTGCCTGTTTCATTCTATTGTATTGTGAACAAATTTGTAAAATGTGTCTAAAGCGATGCAAAGATGTGAAATATCTGCTATTCGGTAAACATACGTGCATTTTCACGCACTGTAATTACGACTTCAGCACCGGAATAAACAACTTAAGATGTTACTCCAGTTTAACAAAAACTTAACCGCACTCATATACAGTTCGCGCAACATGGCTGAAACGCTTACCCAGTAAGGGTTTCATAGGAATTGCAGGTGTGCCGGAACCACCTGCATGCGAAGAATTTCGTAGTTCAGATAATAAAATTACCGGCCTTCCCAATTCAATTGACTTCAGCATGTAACTAAGATACATTTACATCGTTATACCAGTGGAAACAAAAAAATATAAAAAGTAGAGCCATGAAAAAGTTACTTGCCTTTGCAGTTTGCCTTGTGATGCTGAACGCACCGACTTTTGCAAACGTTGACCCTTCAGTTGATAATGTAAATGAAAAAGTATTACGTGCATTCCAGGAAACATTTCCTGTAGTGGACAATGTAAAATGGAAAGAGTACGATACTTATTACACCGTCAGCTTCAAACAGAATGCAATTCAGAGTGAAGTTCGTTACGACAAAGATGGAAACTTCCTGAGTTCATTGAGATATTACAAAGAGGATATGCTTCCGCTTTCAGTGCTTCACCAGCTTAAAAAGAAATATCCCACAAAGTCAATCTTCGGTGTTACCGAACTGATAGTTGGGACTGATGTTGCATATTTTGTGAAACTGGAAGATGCGAAGACATGGTTTACCATTAAAGCAGACCAGCAGGGAAATCTTTCAGTTTATGAAAAGATGAAAAAAAGCTGATCAATCTGGAAGCAGTCCGGCCGACAGATACCACCAATCAACATTATCAGCCGCATGGGAGTCCTGCGGCTGAATTTTTTTGTTCAGGACCGACTGCTTCAGGACCCTGCGTTGAACGAGTTTTTCTTTTGAAGCTCTGATCATTTCCTGAACCCTCCGGTTTTCCATCCATTCCTTTTGCGGAGGCTCAAATCCGATCTTGTCTGTTCGCCATACGATCTCCTGTGGCAATTGCCTGCTCATGCTTTTGCGCAATATCCACTTTGAATAGCCGTCGCGGATCTTATATGACGCGGGTAATGAAAAAGAAAATTCCGCCAGTTCATGAGACAGGAAAGGAAGTCTTACCTCGCAACTGTGCGCCATACTGTTCCTGTCGGCATACCTTAATAATTCCAGAAGACCCGATTGAAGTGTGTTGTAATATAAAATATCATTCAGCTTAGTGACCACAGGTTTGTAGATCAATGAGCTTTCAAAGTTTGCTTCCTTAAAATCGCTTGTGATATCTGTATTGGATGTAATCCGGGTGGTAACTCTTTTTTCTAATCTATTGGCAGCCTGCAATGGAAAGATGGCGGCAAGATAGTTTTTCCATCCCCAGGTCAGTTCAGCATTTTTGCTTCTCAATTCGCGAATGGTAGCCTTCAATATCCCGGGTTTTCTTTTCATCAGCTCCTGCAGATACCAATGAAGGTATTTGGAATAGCCGGCAAGCATTTCATCGGCACCCTGTCCGTCAAGCAGCACTGAGACACCTTGCTGCTTCGCAAGTTGATAAACTTTATACTGCGCGTAAACACTTGCAGATCCAACCGGCTCGTCCTGGTGATACAGAAATTTCTGAAGTTCCGTTGCCAGTCCGTCGGCATTGGGGCAGGTAACAAATTGCTCAAGTCCAAATTGCTGCGCAACCATCTGTGAGAAGCGTGATTCGTCTTTACCAAACCCCGGGAATACAGCGCTGAAACATTTATAGCTGTTACTTCCTGCGGAAATACGGCTGGCAATTGCTGCAATAGAAGAACTATCCAATCCACCGCTGAGGCTTGTCCCTACGGGAACGTCGCTCCTGAACCGCTTTTCAACTGAGGAAGACAAAAGCCTTCTGAATGTTTCAAGTGCTTCCTCATCGGAAGTAAGGGTCTCTTTTTCCTTATCTATATCCCAATACTGCTGGATTGAAATATGGCTTTGCGATCCGCTGCATTGGAATTCGAGGTAACTGGCAGGGGGCAGCTGGCTTATGCGGTTGTCGAATGTTATGGAAGGATCCGTTGCGGAATCTGTAATGCCATTGGTTATGAAAAGCAGCAGCATTTTCTCATTGTAATTTCTATTAAAGCCTCCCGCATACAACGCTTTCATTTCAGAAGCGAACCAGATGCTGCCTCCATCCTCCTGCTGTATGTAATAAAAGGGCTTTTCTCCAAACCTGTCTCTTGCTGCAAATAGTTTCTTTAGTTGATCATCCCAGATAGCGAAAGCGAACATGCCGTCGAAATACTGTAAACATTCCTTATCCCAGCAGGCGAAAGCTGCAAGTATGACTTCGGTATCGGACTGAGTGTAAAACTGAAAACCTTTAGACTTTAGTTCTTCCTTAAGTTCAGGATAATTGTACAGTTCTCCATTATAAACAATGGTGTACCTGTTGTGGTAGTGCATAGGCTGCGCCGCAGCCGGACTAAGATCGATAATTGACAGGCGCCGGTGACCAAAACCAGCGGTATTCGCGGCATTGAACCAGAATCCTTCTCCTTCAGGCCCCCGGTGTGCAAGGGCATCTGTCATTTTCTGCAGCTGTTGCCTGCTTACAAGCCCGGGATTTAAAGAGATGATACCAGCTATGCCACACATGAGGAGATTTTACAAACTGATCGGCAACCTCACAATCACATCATCCCAGCCTGCTACAAGGTTGAAATTTCCATTTGATTTTTCGAAGACCATTCCAAAGGCTTCAAGGGTCTCCGTATTTTTCTGAACGGGAACATCCACACGAACTATATCCTTCTTTGGATCATACTTGAATGCGCCCCAGGTATCTGTATCGGAATTCAGGATCATGGTCCATTTATCGGTATTTACAAGTGCGTACATGGTATAACGACCCTTCTTTACCTTTTTGCCTCCGATCTTCACGTCTTTGAAAAATTCGATCTCGGTAGCTTCATTTGCACCGAGCCGCCAAAGTTTACCATATTCCACCAATTCTCCAAAGACAGTTCGGCCGCTTTTCTGAGGGCGACTGAAAACAATCCTTGCAACGAGGGCTTCGGTAGCCCGGTCCTGTATCTTAAGAATGGGATAATTTACCGGGTAATAGCTAACATCCATCGGTGATTTATCGATAGTTGAGAACTTCGACTGACCAAAAGCTGTCATCAATACCAAAGAAAATAGAAGGATCAATCCGGTGCGTTTTCCTGATTCATTTGCCATACCTACCTGTTTATTCATTGATTTTCATTAATAAATTTAGCTGCAAAAGTATTGAATGGCGCTCCATGCAGAACACCGTTCAGATAAATTTGTAGCTGTTAGACGGTATTGATCCCGAAAAAATTGCAGGTCAGGCAGGCATTAATGAATTTTTAATGAATTATTAATCATTCAGCTTTATCCTGACGCCCAGCCTGAATTCAAGCAGCTGAGTTGAAGTTCTGTAAACTGTGCCGATGGCATGCTCATGTACCTCGCCTGATGGTATATGCTCGAATCGCACGTAATACATCCTTGACTTTGGGTCGGGATCATGATGCTGCGAGTTCGTCATTTTTAAATAGTCTGCTTCTCCTCCATGTGTATAAAACGCGCCGAAATCGATCTCAACTTTACTTTCCTTTCCTGAAAAAGCCTTTCCATCCAGCCGGAATCCAAGTCCACCAGACGCTAGCCACGTAAAATCTTTTACCAGCGCTTTTTTCTCCAGCGCCCTGCAGCCAAGTGGATCCTGCGGGTCTTCGATGGTCATTTTGCTATAATACACCAGAAAGCCAGTTCTAATGGCGGCATATGGCTGGAAGTTCCTGCCCGTTGATGGTTGAAAGCGCAGCATCGCGGCATACGTATTGACCGATGTGGTATAATTGACATCGGTGCGGGTAACATAACCGTTACTGAAAGGAAGATCCTGCTCCAGTGTTTTTAATCCATAAATATTTAATCCTATTTCCGGAACTAAATAAAAAGGAACGTCCTTCAATTTAAAATCATACGAAAGTACAATGCCATGCATCTGGTTGATGTGCTTACCCTGATCTCCCACTGGCCGGGTAAAATTGTATTGAATACTTAACTGAGAAAATCCATTGATACCGCAAAGCAGCATAATGAGCGTGGGTATAGTTCTTCTCATAAAATTAGCTTTGCTCTAATGTAAGAAAAAATCGGAGCAGAAAATAGCTGCATGATCTGGCGAATGTTAAAACAAACATAATCACATGGATATGGGGTTGCGCGAGGCTGCGTTTCGTAAGAGCTTTGTGTCAGAGAGAAAAAAAACATTTCAAAAATTTCGCCATGAAAAATGTAAGACTATCCACTCAAACACTTAAACAATTCACAACCAGTGCAGCACTGCTGATGATAACATTGGTAACGCTGCAATCCTGTAAAAAAGACCGCCCTTCGAACGAACCGTCAATTGAAAAGAGCATGAAAATTAATTTTCAGGCAGGCGCAATTTCAATAGCAGATGTAGATTCGGCTACTGTTGTGCTTAAAAAAGAAGGCTCCGCCACCCTTTTCTACAGAAGACTTGACAAAAGCGCTTCCAGCCTTCATATGCTGATGGATGATTCGCCTGCGGGAAACTGGACTGCAGAGATTTTCATTTATACTAAAAAAGGTACCGACAACAGCAGCCGCATGTTTACCAGGTCAATCGGTTTTAAGCTACCGCTTGCGTCAAGCCTGAATATTACTGCGCCAACAGGCGAGATAAATGGCGTATGGAAGCCACACGTAGTTCTTGCGTCCAATAATAATGATGTAGTGGTGGTACTTGCCGCCGATAATGGAGATCCCTATTTTGACGTGAGGGTAAAAGACAGCAAATGGGATTATTTCTATATAGAACGTTATGCTTTTAATCGTACCGGAGGAATGAACGAACAGATAGAAGCCGATGCATGGGAGTGTTACAACTCATGCTATACGCAGGACAAAGTGATAATAAATACAACAGATTTCCTGGATTTCGCGAACGCTGTGAAAACAAAAACCTGGAATAACGGAGAAATATTCGTGATCGTTGCGGATATCGAAACCCAGGAAGAGCGATCGTTCTTATATAATTATAATAAATAAACAGGCTATAAGCCGATAAGCCAATTATTGGATTGTGAAGAGTGATGGTTGAATGGTTCTACGATCTGGTAATAACTAAGAAGCATGTGTGGGTGCCACTTAATTGGCTTATCGGCTTTCAGCTTATTTAATATTCTCTTTGATTCCCTGAATTGTTTTCTTATCATTTCCAACAAAGATCTTTTCACCATTTATAACGACAGGTCTTTTCAAAAAGGTGTATTCTTCAAGAATCAGCTTACGGATGTCTTTTTCTGTAAGGGATTTGTCCTTTAGTCCCATCTCCCTGTATTTGATGGCCCTTCGGCTGAATAATGCCTCATAACTCCCGGCCATTTTCTTCATTTCATCCAGTTGCGCGGCGGTTATCTTTTTTGTCTTGATATCCTGCATATCAAAACCTTTTTTGTCGATCTGCGTTTCCTTTATGATCGCCTGGCAGGTAGTACAATTATCCAGGTGATAAATCTTCTTCATACTCTGTAACTTTTAGAATGTTTTCCCGACATATGTAAAGCCGGAAACTGTGCAAAATACTTTACAACAACCAGAATTTGTTCAATTAATTCAGGAACACCAGGCGCTCATTCACAAAGTGTGCAGCCTGTATGGTAATAGTGTTCCCGACCGGGAAGATCTGTTCCAGGAGATCGTTATCCAGCTATGGAAGGCCTATCCGAAATTCAGAGGCGATTCAAAATTCAGCACCTGGCTTTACCGGATTGCACTGAATACCGCCATTTCAGGCCTGCGCAGGAAAAAGAACAATATTTCCTTCCTTGAACCGGAGAAACTGCCTGTCAACATCCAGGAAGAAACCTATGACCAGCGGCAGGAAGAGCAGCTTCAAAAGATGTACGCGGCGATCAGGGAGCTGTCCGAAGTTGAACGCGCGCTGGTGATGCTGTACCTGGAAGACAAGTCGTACGATGAAATGGAAGACATTCTTGGGATCAATCAGAATAACCTTCGCGTGAAGATGAACCGCATAAAAGAGAAATTACGTAAACTAACAAACCAGTGAAGCATGGAACTAGAGCATTTTAAAGATCTCTGGCCGAAAGATACAGTCAAGGGCCAAAAGCAGGACGAATACCTGCTTTCATTAATTGGCAAACGATCTAACAGCCCGATCGCGAAAATGAAACGAAATCTGCGTTGGGAGCTCATAGCAGTGATAGTGCTGTACAGCATCGGCATCGTTTATTATTTCTTTGCCTTCGGCGGAAAGATGATTGAGATATCCTGGTTCATGATCGTGCTGGGCCTGTTGTTCGTTGCTTATTACCTCAGGAAAAACAAATTGCTGAATGAAATGCAATGCGTAACATGCCAGGTGAAAAGCCATCTTGAAAAACAATTGGGAACGCTCGAAAAATACATACGCTTTTATCTTATTGCAGGTAACCTGATGTTCCCGGTTACGATGCTCATAGTAGGTTATATCGCTATCGTTATTTATCCTGCAAAGTTGAATGATTCCCGGTCAATATGGAATTCGGAGGCGTTGCAGCAACTGGCAGTTAAATACTTGCTTATTACAATAGTAATTTCCTTTGTTTTGTACTTCGTCAACAGGTGGTATGTGAACAGGTTATATGGCAGGCATGTGAGGAAGCTGAGGGAAATGCTGAATGACATGGAGGAGCAAGCCAATACCTGAAAACTATCAGGAAAATTCCTTCGCCCGCTTATTGGCTTATCGGCTATATTGGCTAATTTCCATTTCCTATTTTGTCATTGAAAATTATTTTATGCAAAATTCTTCCAGGAGAGGATTCATCAAACAGTCGGCAATTCTTACAGCAGGTCTTTTCGTTGATGGTGATGCGTTCTTCAAAACAGACAAAAAAATCGGGGTTCAGCTTTATACCCTGCGCGAGCAACTGAAGAAAGACCTGCCAGGAACCATTGCGGCCGTTGCGCGGGCGGGATACCAGGAAGTGGAGAGCTTCGATTATTCAAACCGGAAACAATCGGGACTTAGCATAAAGGAATTTGATGAACTGCTTAAGAAGAACCAATTAGTCACTCCCAGTGGTCATTATTACCTGAAAGGGTTTTTATTCCAGGGTAAGGACGATGAATGGAAAGAAGGAATAGAAGATGCAAAGCAGCTTGGCCAGAAGTACATGGTGGTACCTTATCTTGATGCAAACGAAAGAAAGAACCTTGACGCTTATCGTAAACTTGCGGGCAGGTTAAATAAGGCTGGTGAATGGTGTAAGCAGGCGGGGATGCAACTGGCATACCACAACCACGATTTTGAATTTCAGCAGATGGAAGGACAAACGGGAATGGATATCCTGCTAAAGGAAACTGACCGTTCACTCGTACAATTTGAAATGGATCTTTATTGGGTAACATTTGCCGGAAGGGACCCGATTGAACTGATCAAAAAGAATCCGGGCCGTTTTCCGCTCTGGCATGTAAAAGACATGGATAAGACCCCTCAAAAAAAGTTTACTGAAATTGGTAACGGGTCGATTGATTTCAATAAGATCTTCAAATGCAAAAAGAAATCCGGCATGCAGCATTTCTTTGTTGAGCAGGATGTATCGGCAAATCCGCTGGAGAGTATTCAGAAGAGCATCGATTATCTGAAGAAGAATATTCTTTGATTGGGATTAAAGTATAGATTTAATAAGGATTTTAGGTTTTAGAGCACAGATTTGATATGGATTTTGGGGATTTCACGGATTTTTTTTTATCTGTGTAATCGTGTTAATCAGTTTGAATCTGTGATCAAATGGAACTTTTATCAAATTAATCTCCAATAACATTTCACCATTTCTGCTGATCA
>DASWTK010000059.1:0-20784 GCA_036402175.1 Chitinophagaceae bacterium
TGCGAAGAAGGTGGAAACAGGCTTGCCATTGACTCAATGACTTTTGCAACGGAATCATTCGCGTAACGGTAGTACCTGTGTCTTCCCTGCTTGTCAACACTGAGCAATCCGGCATTGACAAGTCGTGCCAGGTGATTGCTCGCGCCTTGCGCGGATAATCCAGCGCTTATGGATAGTTCAGTAGCGGTATAGGCCTTTCCGTCGAGCAGGCTCCATAGGATAAGCGCGCGCGAACGGTCACCTATCAGCGATGCTACCTCGCTGAATTGCTGTTCCAGATCTTTCCCTTTATTGAACATATTGTTCATTCATCCATTGAATTGAAACCTGATTTCCTTTTTCCCAGTCGTCAACCACCAGTATCAATTGATTTTCGTGATCACTGTACATCACTCTGATATTAACTCCTGCTTCAGCCATCTTTCGCGCGATCTTTCCAAGCTGCCCCGGCCTTTCCTGGTGAAGCCGTTGTACCAGTATCTCATGTTCAGCTATTACTTCTATGCCCGCGGCCTCAAGTGTTCTGCGGGCTCCGGCAGCATCTTTAAAAAGAAAATGCGCGACTGCTTTTTGGTTACAAACCCATACACCACCACCTTCTATGCTGATGCCTGCAGAGGCCAGCGCTTCTCCCATACTGGCAAGTGAGCCTGGATTATCATCGAGCCTTATTTCAAGATCTTTCATAAAATTACGGTTTCAAGTGGTTGAACATTTATTTGGGAATTCAGTGAGTTGGCTATATAACAGCGTTCGTGTGACATGTGATGGATCTCATTGATCTCTTCCACCGATGGCAGTTTCTCACCCGTGAATTCAATCTTTGGAAATAAATTGATCACCGACATGCGCATTTTTCCGGTCTCGTTTTTTTCTAAAATTCCTTCTGCTTCATCGCGGTAGGATTCAACCACAAAACCACGGCTTGCCGCGATGGAAAGAAAAAAAAGCATATGGCAGCTGGAAGCCGAAGCAACCAGCGCTTCTTCCGGATCTACTGCTGAAGGATCTGAATAGGGAAGCGCTACTACATGTGGAGATGAAGACGCGTTAAGCTCAAGACCTCCGTCGAAGATCCACCGGTGCCGCCTGCTGTACTGGTTACGGGTAAAATTTTCTGACGGATCTCTGTTCCATTCAATGGTTGCTGTGTATTTCATGACTTTATTTTTGTGCAAATTACTCCGCTGAATCATGAATTATTTCATTTTGGAATGAACAATGAAATTTGTTCTTATGTTATAATAATTATATTTGAACAGGGCTGATCATTATCATAACCAAACATTCTACTGCTTATGAGCTTCAAGCCAAAACTCTCCTTCTGGCAGATCATTAATATGAATGTTGGATTTTTCGGTATTCAGTACAGTTTTGGATTGCAGCAAACCAATATGAGTCCTATCTACAGCTACCTGGGGGCTGATGCTGAAAATCTTCCTTATTTATGGCTGGCCGGACCCATGACGGGATTGATTGTGCAGCCAATCGTTGGCGTTATGAGTGATAAGACCATCAGCAAATGGGGAAGAAGACGACCTTATTTTCTGGTAGGCGCCATCTTTTGCAGCGTCTGCCTTTTCTTCATGCCTTTCAGCAGTGCGGTCTGGATGGCTGCGGGTCTTCTCTGGATTCTTGATGCCGCAAATAATATCACGATGGAACCGTATCGTGCGTTTGTGAGCGATAAACTTCCTGAGAAACAGCACTCCCTTGGATTTCTTACACAAAGTTTTTTCACGGGCCTGGGCATTACACTTGCCAATTTTACTCCTGCTGTACTTGTGTCGCTGGGTTTTATAACTGCCAATGCCCGGAGCAGTAACAACATAACTTATACAACTTATGCCGCATTCATGATAGGCGCGGTAGCATCTATTGCGGCAGTCGTGTATTCATTGATCACCACAAAGGAAAACCCATTAAGTGAAGCGGAGATAAAAGAGATCCGCAGCCGGCCAAAAGGAGTTGGAAGCATATTCAGGGAGATATTTGAAGCATTCAGGGAAATGCCATTGACCATGCGCCAGCTTGCGCCGGTTTATTTGTTCAACTGGTATGCAATGTTTTGCTATTGGCAGTACATTACGCTTTGCCTGGCAGATACAATTTACAATACAAGCGATCAGAATTCACCGGGTTTCAGCCAGGCTCAGTTGTTAACGGGCCAGGTTAATGGAACTTATAACATTGTAACATTCTGCAGCGCATTTCTTCTTGCATTTCTTGCAAGAAAAACGGGACCGAAGCTGGTGCATTTCATCAGCCTGCTGCTTGCGGGACTGGGATTATGCTTCCTGCCTTTCATCAATAGTCCGGGCCTGCTGGTTTTACCAATGATCGGTTTTGGTATTGGCTGGGCCAGCATGATGGGAACGCCTTATGCGATCCTGGCCGGCAGCATTCCATCTCACAGAACAGGTGTTTACATGGGAATACTGAATATGTTCATCGTTCTTCCCATGCTGTTGCAGACACTTACATTTAAATTCGTATTCAAATACGTACTTGGTTCCAATCCATCATCGGCCATTCAGTTTGCAGGTATACTGATTGTGATAGCCGCGTTGGCGGTGTTATGGATCAAAGTAAAGCGGCTTCCGGCGGAACAGGCTATCACAACCGCAATGGCACACTAATATGAAAGAATCATACGCTAAGGCAGTTGAATTACTGATAAGGGCAGGCACTCCCAAAGGATTTGTGGCAGCCGTACAGGAGGAAGATAATTATAAGAGGGTTTGGACCAGGGACAGCGCTTTATGCGGACTTGCGGCATTAAGCACAGGTAAGGAATCGCTGATCCGAACATACAAAGCTTCTATTGAAACGATCCTTCAACATCAGCACCCGGCAGGATTTATTCCCAGCAACGTTACAGAAGGCGATGCAGTGAGTTATGGTGGAGTAGTAGGGCGTGTTGACAACCACGCGTGGATCATCATCAGCGCATGTAAT
Source organism: Chitinophagaceae bacterium (assembly GCA_036402175.1). Taxonomy (GTDB): domain Bacteria; phylum Bacteroidota; class Bacteroidia; order Chitinophagales; family Chitinophagaceae; genus DASPKM01. The sequence continues at coordinate 2,959 of DASWTK010000059.1, forward strand.
TATGCGCATGTAACAGGAGAACGAGAATGGCTTTCACGGTTTGAAAATAAGATCAGCAAAAGTTTTGAACTGATGCGGGCCTGGGAATTCAACGGGCGTGGACTCATGTACTCACCGCAAAGCGCCGACTGGGCCGACGAATATCATCATCACGGGTATATCCTGTATAACCAGTTGCTTCGGTTGTGGGCGCTTCGATCAGCTTCTATTTTATTGGAAAATGAACATTATGCTCAGGAAGCGGTACGCATCCAGATTGCCATTGAAGATTATTTCAGTGGCGATAAATACTATTCAGTTCAAACCGAAAGAAGTTTAAAGGGAAGTGAATATCCTTACTGGCTTATGGGATTTAATCCTTCTGCAGTTTATGGCCAGTTTGACCTGCAGGCCAATGCGCTGGCACTGCTCCTGAACATTGGTACACCCAATAAACAGAAGTCGTTGCTTACATTCATAAAAGATTTGTGCAAGGCGACTGCATTGCAACTGCCATCTTTTTATCCGGCCATTACAGACAATGATCCTGAATACAAAGAGCTGCAAAAAAACTACGCTTACCGTTTCAGGAATCTCCCTTTTGAATTTCATAATGGCGGACTATGGCCGGTATGGAATGGATTTGCCGCCTTCGTTCTATCAAAGTATGCGCCAGATATAACTGAAACGCTATCCGAAAGGATAAGCATTGCGTGTTCCCAGAACAATTGGGAGTTTAATGAATGCTTTCATGGCCAATCCAATAAAGCGGTGGGAGTGCCAAACTGTTCATGGAGCGCTGCAGGGATGATACTTTCAACAAATACTACATTCATACATTCGTTGATCACATAATAATGCAGATTCAGTTTTTAGCCATAGGAGAGTTGCTGGCCGACATCATCAGCGTTGATTATTGCAACGACCTTTCAGAAGCAAGGAGCTTTCAGTTGTTCCAGGGAGGAAGTCCCAGCAATGTTGCGGCAAATTTAAAATGGCTGGGTCACCGGGCAGATGTGGTAGCGTGCGTAGGAAATGATGGCATAGGAAAGTTTTTACAATCAGAAATAAAGCGCATAGGCATATCAGGTAAATATATACAGGTGAGCAATGAACACCCTACATCATTGGTACTGGTTACAAGAAGTAAGGGAACGCCGGATTTTATCGCTTATCGTTTGGCCGATACGCAATTGAAGAATGTATCACCCGGACTTATCGAATCGGCCGGGATTTTACATACAACCGCGTTCGCGCTTAGCAGACAGCCGGCAAGAGCAACAATTCTTACGGCTTTCAAGCTGGCTAAAGAAACGGGCAAGACCATTTCCGTTGACTGGAACTTTGCGCCATCTATCTGGGGAAATGACGATGGCAGGGAAGTATTTGAAACGATCATGCAGCTTGAACCTTTGATGAAAGTTAGCCTGGACGATATGGAAAGATTCGCAGGTATCAACGAAGTAAATCACTGTTTGAAATTTCTGGATGAATATGCAGGGATAATATGTCTTTCAGCAGGAAAAGATGGCGTGCATTTCAGAAACGCTTCAATGGAATGGAAGCACTTTCCGGCTTTGCCTGTTGCGGAAGTGGTAGACACAACCGGAGCGGGTGATGCATTCTGGGCCGGATTCATGTCGGCTTACATTGATAATTTCACAATGGAGGAATGTGTAAAAAAAGGATTGTCCGTTGCCGCCCTTAAAGTTCAGAAGCACGGACCGCTTTACGTTTGAAACTGTGGTGCGCGATTTATGAAAATTAAATTTATCTTTTCAGCCCAACTTTTGACAGGTAAGTAACCTCTACACTGTAAACTCCAAACTCTTCTACCACTTTCCCCTTCATGTTATAAAATCCTGAGCTTTCTAAAGGATATTTATTGTTCACAGAAGGAAAATGAACCGTATCCAACCAAGCACCCGCGCTATCAATGAAGGTTCCGAAATACATGATCTCACGCTTAACTGTGTACACTTCCTTGATGCAGATGAGGTAGCCCAGCACATTTACTTCTTTCCCGGTATGGTTTGGCAGATCACGGGCTAAGGTATAGCCGGAGTCGGCGGCATCTGCAAGGTCAAACGCATTACAAAGTGGAAACCCAAGTATTTCTATTTCATCCATCGCGTCATCAAAATCATGTTGCGCCAGTGCCGGTAGATTGAATTCGATAGGTGCTTCATGAAACATCACCTGGTCTGCGGTGACCTTGTTCTTTTTAACCTGGAAATTTGCCGCCCACAACAACTCTTTTTTGTTTTTACCGGTAAAACGTAAGGCATTGATGCGGATAAGAACATTCAGTTGCTCCATTTTTACATTTGTGCGCTCAATGAAGTCGTTCAGGTCTGTGAATGGTCCATTTTTATTTCGCTCCCGTAAAATGGTTTCGATGGTTTGTGATTCGAGGTTTTGTATGAATTCAAGCCCTATGTGAACGTCATCACCGGAAATATTCGTCAGTTCATCACTTTGATTAACGCAGGGAGGATGAACTTTCGCGCCGGTCTTCTTCAATTCATGAAAATATAGCTCCGACCTGTAAAACCCACCATGATTGTTTATCACCGCCACCATGAATTCCATAGGGAAATAGGTTTTGAGATAAAGGCTTTGATAACTTTCAACGGCAAAGGAGGCCGAATGTGCCTTGCTGAATGAATAACCGCCGAATGATTCTATCTGTCTCCATACTTCACTGGTGATTGCTTCAGGATAACCAAACGATCTGCAGTTCTCAAAAAATTTTTCGCGTATGACCGTGATCTTGCTGTGGGTTCTGTATTTGCCGCTCATTGCCCGTCGCAACACGTCAGCCTCGGCCATATCCAGACCCGCAAAATGATGCGCCACCTTGATCACGTCTTCCTGGTAAACCATAACGCCATAAGTTTCTTTCAGCAGCTCTTCCATTTTTGGATGCAGGTATTCAAAATCGTTCGGATGGTGAAACCGGTAAATGTATTGTCGCATCATGCCGCTTTGCGATACGCCGGGTCTGATTATTGAACTTGCGGCAACCAGGGTCAGATAGTCTTCGCATTTAAGTTTTTTTAGCAATTGCCGCATTGCCGGGCTTTCAATGTAAAAGCAGCCGATTGTGTTGGCATCCCTGATCTGATCAGCAACTTTTTTATCTTTCATGAATGATTGCACATCCGTGATGTCGATGCTTTTGCCTTTGTTTTGTTTCACAAGGCGAACGGTTTCCTTGATGTGTCCCAACCCACGCTGGCTTAATATGTCCAGTTTGTATAAGCCCACTTTTTCCGCAATGAACATGTCGAGCTGCGACGTGCTGAATTCCTTCGGAGGAAGATCCAGCGCTGTATAATGATAGATCGGTTCTTCGCTGATAAGCATTCCACCCGGATGGATGCTCAGGTGATTCGGAAAGTCTTTTAACATGGCGCCGTACTGAAGGATCAGCTTTTGAATCTTATCCTCCGTAAAAGTTGAACTGCGGTTACCGGCGAGAACATCAATTTCTTTTTTGGGCAGTCCGAATACCTTCCCCAGTTCCCTTATCACTGCACGGTATTGAAAAGTGGTGTACATGCCAAGAAGGGCCACATGGTCTTTTCCATATCGTTTGAAAATATAATCGATCACTTCATCCCGGTCCTTCCAGCTGAAGTCAATATCAAAATCGGGAGGAGATGTACGATGCGGATTGAGGAATCGTTCAAAATACAGATCGAGGTCAATGGGATTTACGTCTGTGATCTGCAGGCAATATGCCACAATTGAATTAGCGCCGCTTCCCCTGCCTACATAAAAGAAACCACGACTCTGCGCATATCTGATGATATCCCAGGTTATCAGGAAGTAAGCGTTGAAGCCCATGTTGTCAATTATCTCCAGTTCTTTTCTCACGCGGCTGCGGGCTTCTTTGTTATTCTTTCCAAATCGCATCTGCATGCCATCCAGTGTTAGCTTTTCCAGCAGGATGCGATCATCTTTCTTTGACGCGCTGAAAACTTTTTTGGTTTTATCGGTATTGAAATCGATTGTGATGCCGCAACTGTCCAGCACCTGAAGGGTATTGGTGATGATAAAGGGATATTGACGGAAAGCCTCCATCAGTTTTGCCTGTGGAATAAAAGTTTCATTGGCGCCTGCTATTTCTGCCGGAGTTTGTTTGCTTAGTAATGTGTTCTTGTGTATTGCCCTGAGCAAACGGTGCAGATTGAAATGCACCTTATCTCTGAACGTAACAGGCTGCCTGATCACAAATTTGGAGGGGAAAGCGGAAACATTCGTACCGAATAACTTATTAACCTCAACCGGTTGTACTCCGATCAGTTCATTTGTTTTTAACTCCTGTGCACTCAATTTTCCCAGTGGGTAAATTATAAATACGTCATTGCTGAAAACCGGTCGTTCAGGAAAATTTACTTTCTGCTGCAGGTGTTCACTGATGAAAAAATTAATGTCGCTGAATCCCGCACTGTTTTTTGCAAGCAATATATACAGAAGCGTATCATCATTTCTGATTTCAACCCCGGTAACGGGTTTGATGTTCTGCTGACGGCAGAAATCAACAAAGTCCCAGGTATCGCAGGTATTATTGATATTGGTTAACGCCAGTACATTTGCGCCGTATTCAGCTGCTTCTTTCACCAGATCTTCGGTACTGAACGTACCATACCGGAAACTGAAATATGTTTTACAGTTCAAATACATACCCACCCACTTTTTTTTAAGCTACAGATCGCGCGCGCATGATCCTGTTGGCCCCGAACTGTTTTTTGATGCTGTCGATGCTCTGATACAGGCGGATCATTTCCTGTGTGTCGTCGAACAAATTGATCTGATGATTTCCGGGGATAAGGTTTGTAAATCGAACACCAACCAGCCTTACCAATAGTCGCCGGTCGTAAAGGCTGTTGAATAATTCTTTTGCCTTCTGAATAAGAACGTGATCGGACGAAGTATAAGGTATCGCTGCCTGTTTGGTTACGGTATCAAAATTTGAATAGCGGAGTTTTACCGTAATGCAACCTGTAAGGCGGTTCTGTTCCCGTAATTCAAAACCAATTTTTTCGGTCAGGCGTGTCAGTTCAGAATACAGGAACTGAACATTGATGGTATCTGATTCAAATGTATTTTCTGATCCGATGCCTTTTTGTTCACGATAGGGAATTACAGGCGATTCGTCTATGCCATTTGCCCTTCTCCATAGTTCATATCCATTCTTACCTAAAAGATTCTGGAGATATTGTAGCGGTATCTGGCTCAGTGTTCTGATTGTATCCACTCCCATCTGATGAAGCAGCCTGCCTGTTTTGTCGCCGATCATGGGAAGCTTTTCTATAGCAAGCGGCGCAAGAAATTCTTTTTCGTGGCCAAAATCAATCGAGAGCTGCCCATTAGGCTTTGCTTCATTGGTGGCAACCTTGCTGATGAGCTTATTTGACGCAAGTCCGTATGAGATAGGGAGGCCTGTCTCGTTAAGGATCGTATCTTTTAATTCCCTGGTATATTGCTGGCAACCAAAAAACTTATCCATCCCGCTCATGTCGATGTAGAACTCATCGATACTGCTTTTTTCATAAAGCGGAACCCTTTCCTGGATGATCTCCGTTACTATCCCTGAATATTTGCTGTAGGATTCGAAATCGCCTCCAATGAAAATGGCTTGCGGACAAAGACGTCTTGCAAGCTTTACCGGCATTGCCGACTTTACTCCATACTTACGTGCTTCGTAGCTGCATGATGTCACCACACCCCGGTCACTCTGACCCCCTACTATAAGCGGTTTCCCCTTTAAAACAGGATTTTTGAGGCATTCCACGCTCACGTAAAATGCATCAAGATCAAAGTGAACGATGGTGCGATGATCATTCATACTTTCTTACTAACCCTTCGCAATATTACTAAAATATTTAGCAAAAATCCCCTTTTAAAAGAGAATTATGTAATTCTTTACCGGAATTTTATAAAACTGTTGTTTACACAATGCTCTATTTTTGCCTTGTTATTGAAAATGAGTCATAAGCATACCATACGGATCAAAGCAGTTTTTTTGCTGGCGGTGTTCTCACTGAACTCATTATTGGGATTTGCCTGTTCTGTAGGCATTGACCTGGGGTATAACAAACATCACCATGAAATTTCATCCTCCGTCACCAGCGCTCCTGAAGAGATGCCGGTGGATCATTGCGGAATGATGGATGAGGCGGCCGGGGGAGATGAAAATTCTTCTGCATCCGAACCAGAGGATTGTTGTAAAGAAGGCGTACTTCAGTTAACGCTTTCAGATAAAAAGATCTCAGTTTCACCAGCTATTGAAGCGCCTCTGCAATTATCATCGGACATATCAGCCATATACTTCATTTACTCCTGGAAAAACCAAAGTGTTTCTACCGAACATTATTTTGTCCGCTCCGATCATCCGCCAATTGCTGTGGATATCAGGGTATCCATCCAGTCGTTCCAGATCTGATAATTATTAATCACTATTGATTATTGTGCCTTGTTGTGCTCTCTATGATCACGAATAATTCACATTATTTATCTGTAGCCCGGTTAATTTAATCAGATTGTATGTTCAAGCTTTTGTTACTAATTTTTTTTCTTGCAGTTGCTTCATTTCCTGTTGCGGCCCAGCGTATGCTCAGTTCTGAAGATGCGGTTCAGCTGGCGCTTGGAAATGCAAGGAATATAAACGTTGCCAGCCTTAGCTTAAAACAGCAGCAGCAGTTATTAAAGGGCGCTGCAGGACTGGCAAGTCCCCAGATCACACTTGAAAAATCACCCTACGAGCCACTCATCGTTGGATTTCAGCAGCAACTGGAATGGCCAACAGCATACAGATCAAGGAAACAATTGCAGAAGGCTAAAGTTGAGCTTGCGCAGGGCTCCATGAAACTGAATGAGCTGGATGTAAAACGGCTGGCAAGAACTGCATATCTGCAGTTGCAATACCTGAATGAAAGGATCATTCAACTGCAATACCAGGACAGTATTTATAAGGATATCAAGGCGGCTGCAACCAGGAATTTCCAGGCAGGTCAGATCAATAAACTCGACGAATTGTTTGCCGCCAGCCAGGCCGACCGCATCAGCAACGAACTTGCGAGAGGCAGGGCCGATCTGCAGCAGCAGGTAAGGATATTACAACTGGTTACGGGTATCAGAGAAGAAATTACTACTGAAAGGATCAGGGCATGGGAAATTCCCGCTTCGCTCGACAGCTTTCAGCGTAGTCCGCGTTTGCAGGTTTTGCAACAACAGGTAGAAGTAAGTCAGCGCGAGCTGAAAGCAGAAAAAGCATCGTTGCTGCCCTCCATTAATGGTGGTTTGCTTTTTCCGACAGACAATACCTATTCAAATTTTATAGGGTACCAGGTAGGCTTGTACATTCCGCTATGGCGCGGACAGAACAAAAGCAGGATCGCCGCGGCAAACACGGGCATTGAACTTGCCAGGGCGAACCTTCAGAATACATCACTCAACCTGGAAAATCAATTGCTGGTGAACCAGGTGAATTTGCAGAAAGAACAGGCGAGCCTGACATATTTCAACAATATAGCATTGCAGCAATCAGATCAGATTATAGAAACATCAAGACGTTTGTTTGACGCAGGTGAGATTGGATATATTGAATCGCTAAGGAATATCACAAGCGCATTTGAAACGCGGATCAACTACCTGGAGACCTTAAGAAATTATAACCAGGCTATCATTGAATTGAATTACCTAACCGGAAACTTATAATGTATGAAGCAGAGCAGGTACTTACTGTTCATTGGGTTATCGCTCATCTCACTGGCCTCGATGGCGCATGGTGGCGATGACCATGCAGCCGAAAAAAAGCCCGCGGCCGCAGGCACACTGTCATATTTTAGTTCGGAGGCCGTTTCCGAAAAGTATGAGCTGTTTGTAAAATATGGCAATATCAAACCCGGTCAGCCCGAAACGTTGAAGCTGTTCATATCTGAGTTCAATTCCAACCAGCCGGTTGACAGCGCTGCACTGCAGGTGAGCGTGCCCGGTAATACCGGAATTAAGCTGGTAGCAGTGCGGCTTGAGAAAGGCATCTATGAGATCAGGGGAATATTCCCGCAGAAACAGGTGTACAGTCTGAATATTTCTGTGAATGCCGCGATGGGGGCCGATCTTCTTCAGTTAAAGAACATTGAAACAGGTAAAGAGCTGGCGGTTGCTGAAGGTGAAGACACACATTCACACTGGTACGACAGTAACTGGTTATATGCCATTTTAGGTCTCGCTGCCGGACTGGCAATTATGTTCCTTGTGATGAGGAACCGCAATCAGAAAATAACCGCTTCAATACTTCTGGGGTTATGCCTGCTGCCTGCAGCAGGCAATTATGACGCGGTTGCGCACGAAGGTCATAATGAGCCGGGAAAAGCATCAGGCGCTTTGTCTAATTCATTTATAGTTGAAAAAGAAACACAGTTCCTTTTCAACATTCTTACCACCAGGTTGAATACGGGAGATTTTAATGAAACAACCACCATTCTTGGAACGGTAATACCTGCGCCAACTGGACAGGCTGTGATTCAGTCGCCCCAGGCGGGAAAGATCGTATCGCTGAGAGTTACACCCGGACAGAAAGTCTCAAAGGGACAAACTTTGGCAGTAATAGAGCAACAGGTGGACGCGGGAACGCAAATAGATATCATAGCCCAGCGGAACTCCGTAAATGCGGAATATGAAGCCGCAAAGGCGCAGTATGAACGACTGAAATCAATAGAGGATATCGCTGCAAAAAAAGATCTCACAGAAGCAAAGGCGCGATACGATGCTGCAAGACGCAACAAACAGCTGTTCGAATCAAATGCCGCAGGGAACGCGGGCAGCACAAAACTCATCAGCCTCACCGCGCCAATCAGCGGATCGGTTGGTACGTTCAATTATGCAATCGGCGCGGTGGTCAATACAGGTCAGACAATTTTCGATATCACGAACCTCAATAATGTTTATATCGAAGCGCAGTTCTTCTCAGCTGACGCTGCCGGTTTAACGCAGGCATCGAAATTCACTGTTACACCTTCAGGCGATTCAGTAGAATACAATGTGAAAATGATATCGGCTGCTCAGGAAGTCAGCCAGGACAATCAATCGCAGCGGGTGATATTTCAGATACAGGACCCTTCGGGAAAATTCAAGATCGGGGAGAATGTGAACCTGCGGGTTTATAGCAATAAGATATCACGACAGGCGATGGTTCCCAACGACGCAATTACAGAAGTAAATGGAAAGCCGGCGGTATTCATTAAGGATAAGGCCGAAACTTATAGTATCAGTTTCATTATGGCCGGACAAAACAATGGAAAATTTACAGTGATTAACAAAGGCGCTGAGGAAGGGGAAAGAATTGTTACGTCTAACGTTTACCAGATGAAAACAATGTATTTAAATCAATAATTCAAAAAATAAAAAAACAAGAACAAGATGAAATCGACAATCAGGACCGGATTAGCCAGTCTTATCATGGGCTCTTCACTGATGTTTGCAGCCTGCGGCAACAATGCCAGCTCAGCAAACGATCATAGTGATTCAACAACAACAGAAGCAGGGCATCAGCATACTTATGCGTGTCCAATGCATCCTGAAGTAACAGGTAAAGAAGGCGATACCTGTCCTAAATGTGGTATGAAGCTGGAACATAACGACAATGCAGGCTCGGCCAATGCGAATAACTATTTCATGGACTTTTCTGTTACGCCCGCGACAGTTGATCCCGGAAAGAATGTAACGCTTTCAATGACGCCGAGAATTAAAGGCAACGAAAAAGAACAGGTTCCACTGGACGTTGAACACGAAAAGAAAATTCACCTGATAGTGGTAAGTGATGACCTTTCCTACTTCGATCATATTCACCCTGAATACAATGCCGATGGCTCATACAAAGTGGATACAAAATTCCCAGCCGGAGGTAAATACACTTTGTTTGCTGACTACAAACCAACCGGCGGCAATCACGCGCTGGATAAGCTGACCGTTGACGTTACCGGCAACAAACCTGCGGCGAAAACTTATTCGTCAGATAAAAGAACCGGTGATGCGGGCGACGGATTTTCAGTAACACTGGAACCAACAGGTGGCAAGTTCATTACAGAAGTTCCGATGCACATCGCGGGTACAGTAAAACTGAATGGAAAAGAAGTTGATCCAAACACGCTGGAAAATTACCTGGGTGCTAAAGCGCATATGGTAGTGGTTAGTCGTGATGAAAAAGAGTACCTGCACGTTCATCCTGCGGTTGAAGGCGGAAAGTTCGACCTGCACACCACCTTTGAAAAAGCAGGCATCTATCGCGGATGGATCCAGTTCCAGTCGAAAGGCAAGATCTACACAGCGGATTTTGTGATGGACGTGAAAAAAGGAACAGAAGAAGATAAAAAGAATGCAGCCGCCGTTCATGGCCAGGGTGAAGACAGTCATCAGGGACATTAATGCATCATTGGAAATAAGGAATCAACTGAGCTATGCTTAACAGACTCATTCAGTTTTCTCTCAGGAACAGGTTGTTTGTTGTTGCTTTTGCAGCGCTGGTGATGGTTTACGGTGTTGTTACACTGGTTAACCTGCCCGTTGATGTATTGCCTGATCTTAATCGTCCGCGGGTAACCATTTTCCTGGAAGCAAATGGCATGGCGCCGGAAGAAGTGGAGTCGCAGGTGATCTTACCGGTAGAAACGTCGCTGAATGGAGCGCCGGGAGTGGAGGTGGTGCGTTCGGTTGCTTCACCCGGACTTGGAATGGTGTTCGTGGAGTTTGACTGGAGAACAGAGATCTACCGGGCACGGCAACTTACAGCTGAGCGGTTGCAATCTGTTCAACTGCCGGAAAACATTACAGCGCAGCTTGGACCTATCAGCTCTATCATGGGGCAGATAATGATGGTGGCAGTTACGGGTGATACCACTTCTCCCGCGGACCTGCGCACACTATCGGATTTTACGATAAGGCGGAGGCTGATGAGCATTAAAGGCGTATCGCAGGTGATTCCTATCGGGGGCGACAGACTTCAGTACCAGGTATTGATATCGTCCGATAAACTGCGACAGTACAATGTGTCTATCAATGACATTGACAATGCGCTTCAGGAAACCAACCGGAACACGACAGGTGGTTTTGTGAACAGCAAGGGATCTGAAGTACTGATCCGCAACATCGCGAGGGCAAGATCATTGGAGGATCTTTCAAATACGGTTGTTTCCAATGCCAATGGATCGCCTGTTCTGCTGAAAGAGGTTGCAACAATTCAATTCGGCGGCGCGATCAAACGCGGAGATGGTTCATTCAATGGAAAACCGGCAGTGATCTTAAGCATAGAAAAGCAACCTACTGCCAGCACGGTTGATCTGACCGATGAAATATTATTGGCGATCGATGAAATAAAAGCAAGCCTGCCGGCAGATGTAAAGATCCATACCGACGTGTTTCAGCAAAAGAGTTTCATAGTTAACGCGATTACGAATGTTGAACACGCGTTGCGCGACGGTTTTATTCTGGTAATCATTATCCTGTTTTTATTTCTCCTGAATTTCAGGACAACGATCATAACGCTTACAGCCATTCCGCTTTCACTGATCGTTACCGCGATTGTATTCAGGTTTTTCGATATCTCCATCAATACGCTAACGCTTGGTGGATTAGCGATTGCCATTGGAGAGTTGGTTGACGATGCCATTGTTGATGTTGAGAACGTTTATCGCCGTTTGAAGGAAAACTGGGCAAGCCCTGATCCCAAACCGTTGATGAAGGTGATCTATGAGGCAAGCAGTGAAGTAAGGAATTCCATTGTATATGCTACTATCATAGTGGTGCTGGTATTCCTTCCGCTCTTTTACCTGCAGGGGATCGAAGGCCGGATATTCGCACCGCTTGGAATTGCATACATCACTTCCATCATTGCGTCGTTGGTAGTATCGCTTACCGTGACCCCGGCACTTTGTAGTTATTTTCTTGGAAAGAAACAACACCTGAGTCATGTAAACCTGGCATTCTGGAAAAAGAAGAACAGTGTAAAAACAGACGCGGCGGAAGAAGATGATAGTCCGTTGGTAAAATGGCTCAAACGCCAGGATCTGAGGTTGCTGAAATGGGGGTTAGGGAGGCCGAAGCTGATCATGGGTGCAGCCATTGCGATGATCGTAACTTCCATTGCGGCCATTTCGTTATTTGGAACAGAATTTCTTCCGCCATTTAATGAAGGAAGTTATACCATAAATGTGCTTGCGCCAGCGGGAACTTCTTTAGAAGAGTCGAACAAGATTGGAACGATCGCTGAGCAGCAGATTCTGAAAGTAGAAGGCGTTGCACTCACATCAAGGCGAACCGGACGCGCTGAACTGGATGAACACGCGGAACCCCCGAGTTATTCCGAGATCGATGTAACGCTTACGCCGGATATTGAAGATAAGGATGCAGTGCTTGCGCAGATCAGGGAAAACCTGGCGGTATTGAAGGGTGTGACTGTAAACATTGGTCAGCCTATCTCTCACAGGTTGGATCATTTATTATCCGGTGTGCGCGCGCAGGTGGCCGTTAAAATATTTGGGAACGATCTTTCGGAATTGCGATCCAATGCGGAACAGCTTCGCAATACCATCACTGATGTGCCGGGGGTTGTGGATGTTCAGATAGAAAATCAGTTAATGGTGCCACAGCTGATGATAAAGCTGGATCGCCAGGCGGTTCAAAGGTTCGGATTGCAGGTTGGCAAAGTGGCCGAGGACCTGGAGATATTCTACAATGGAAAAGTGGTAAGCCAGGTGATCGACGGGCAAAAGTCGTTCGACATTGTTTTGAGAACCGATGATAGTACGAGGCGCGACCTCGACGCCGTAAGGAACACCCAGATCGCATTGCCTAATGGATCGCTGATACCCATCAGCCAGGTAGCCGATATTGAAATTGAGAATGGCATCAATACCATCAATCATGAAAATACACAACGAAGGATCGTTGTATCGGCAAACGTTGAGGGGCGCGACCTGGGCAGCACGGTGAAGGAAATGCAGTCAAAGGTGAAGGCAGAACTGAAATTGCCGGAAGGTTATTATCTGCAATGGGGAGGTCAGTTCGAAAGCCAGCAATCCGCTTCTAAGCTGATCACCATTCTCAGCCTTTTCTCTGTGGCTGGAATATTTTTGGTTTTATACAGCCATTTCAGATCCACTACCATCGCGTTCCAGATCATGCTGAACATTCCGCTGGCGCTGATAGGAAGTGTGATTGCCGTGTTGCTGACAGGAGGTGTATTTTCCATAGCCACCATGGTTGGATTTATTACATTGACGGGAATTGCCAGCCGTAACGGCATCATGATGATCTCGCATTACATTCACCTTGTTGAACACGAGGGAGAAACATTTGGCGACAAAATGATAATAAGAGGATCTTTGGAGAGGCTGGTGCCGGTTTTGATGACTGCGCTGGTGGCTGCACTGGCGCTGATACCATTAACAATGGATGCAACCGCGCCGGGTAAAGAGATCCTGTATCCCGTTGCAACCGTGATACTGGGCGGATTGATCAGCTCAACATTACTGGACATAATAGTCACACCTGTCGTGTTCAGGCAGTTTGGCGAAAAAGCCCTGCGCAGGTATATGGAAGCAAAGAACAGGAAGGATTTTTAAACTAAAAATCATCATATGGTGAAGCTGTTCATCAAAAATATGGTTTGCAACCGATGTGTAATGGTGGTGCGTGAAGAGCTCGAAAAATTGAAGCTGGAACCCGTTCATGTTACTCTGGGAGAAGCGGAAATTCAAAATGAGCTTACGCCCGAAAGCAAGAACCAGTTGCAGACCAATCTTGCCGCGTTGGGTTTTGAACTCCTTGATGACAGAAAATCCAGGCTTGTTGAAAAAATAAAAAATGCGATAATAGAGATCATTCATTATGGTGAAGACCTCGATAACCGCCTTAAGTTCTCAAAACAGATTGAGCAGAAAGTGGGAGTGGATTACCATCAGCTAAGCACATTGTTTTCGGAAACTGAGGGGATCACCATTGAAAAATATATCATCCTTCAACGGATTGAAAAAGTAAAGGAACTGCTTGTGTACAATGAATTCAACCTTAGTGAAATTGCGTTCAGAACAGGTTACAGCAGTGTGCAGCACCTATCTGCACAGTTTAAAAAGGTCACGGGTCTCACGCCCTCTCATTTCAGGCAGGTAAAAGACAACAAGCGGAAACCCCTGGACCAGGTTTAAATGGAACCGGTTTTTTTTCAATAATACCACCTCCAAAAGCTTTTAGTTTATCGCGTTTGTAACAGACCAAATTGCTTTCCTTTAGTATCAAGGATCAAGATTGAGTTCAGGAAGAGTTTATTGCCGGTCATACCTCCAATACCAATTTTTTTCATTTGTTCAACCTGGCTGCTGCTGGCTCCTTCCATGTAAGTGACGCGGCGAAGGGGCAGCCTGGTTTGCGCGATGGTAATACTATCGTTAGTGGCGATGGTATGGGCGGTTAATATTCTATCCCACGACCTTACTTTTTTTTCTACCGGCAGCGCGTTAGTTACCGCAAGCTCAGTATAATTTGTCTTGTCGGTAATGAGTTCAAATGCACTGGAACCGGTATCGAAAAAGAGCAGGTGGCTTTTTCCCCTGATGACCGCTGGCATTAACAGGCTGTTACCTGCCACTACAAGATCCGATAGTTTTATTCGTTCGCGGATTGAATCAGGTACAGCCGTGTGAATGAATAATTTTTTCTCCGGATAATTTATCACCAGAACCTTTCCTGCTATGAGGTCCATGCCGATCGTTCCGATGATCTTAAGACTTTTTTCATTGTTCCAGTCGATCTTCTGATCGTTGTATTGTCTGACGATGATTTCTTTTGCTTCTATCACAACAGAGCCGGCGGTAAAACTGAAATCCATCAGCCTCAAGGAAGAATCCTCCACCAATTTAACCTTAGGATACCTGAATTGAATTTCTTTCAGCTTATTCCGGTAAAAGAGGGAAAACGGCGAGCCCAGATCGAACTGCATGTAAAATTGTTCCGGGCAATGCGAAAGGCGAACAGGGATGAGCATGGCCGTGTATTCTTTTTCTGCGACCTGAGAAGTTTCATCCATCCATCTGAACATAATCTGATGATCACCATCGGGCAGTTTCAGTTGAGCTTTGGATTCATAAGAATAGAAGAAGAAACTGAAAATACAGGCTATAATAATGAACTTGAAATTGCCTTTACGGTATGGCATAAGGTGTTTTATTTATGCAACCGAAATTATCGTGAATGGCATTTCGCATAAACGTCATTCACCCGACATTTACCCGACGTTTTAATGAAAATCAGTTGCTTAGGCCGATTGAGCCGGCCGCGAAGCACTCCTTCGGATGAAAATTAAACTGGCTGTAATGATAATGGCATTCAAAGTATACATGAAAAAGAACGGCCACAGGTAGTGTATTACGAACTTATTATCCAGATAAACAGCCTGCAGAAAATTAAAGGCGAGAGTAAGTAATAACAACATGGGCGTTGCGATTGCCCAGTAGATCTGCGTGCGGATAAGTTTTCTTGCATCCCCAATTACCTTCAGATCGGTTTCATTTCTTTTATTCAGGATGTAAGAGGGGATAAGAAAATGCACAAAAGGAATTACGATATATGAAAAGCACGACAGGCAGATCAATTCCAGAAAGTGCCTGGTATCGTCCTGTGAACCAGTGGCTGCTACAGGTAACAACGATTTATTCTGAGCAGTATGGCTGGAATTCAATTCTTCGAAAGGAATGTCAAGCGCGGCACCAATGGCTTTCAGGGTAAATTTTCGGGGAAGGCTTTCACCGCTTTCGATCCGTTGAATGGTCCGGACCGTAACACTGGTTAAATCGGCCAGTTCTTCCTGGGTAAGTCCTTTTTTTCTCCTTGCAGAAGCTATCGTCTCATGAATGCGCATGCTTAAAAATAGATTGTGTAAAAATAGCCGATTGTCAGATTAAGGTCATTTTACCCATTAAAATAACGTGATGTCATCCTTATTTCCCGTGTTTACACGGTTTTTTAATCCTGTGCATGGGGCTACCTTGGGGCCGTAGTAAGTTTCGACAAACCTTTTTCTTTCTGATAGGGTTGGTTATAGCAATGATTAGTGCGGAGCGGCCTTCCGTAAAGGAAGGCCGTTCACATTTGCAGGCTTACAGATTGATGGCCTGTGCTTATCTCAGACCTTATAATATTCGGCCGGAGGTTGTTGAGCCTGCTCAATAGTCTCCGGCAGTTTTATTTATATTTGAATGAATGTAAATCCTACCGGTTAATCTAATCAAATGAAAAGAACTGGCCCTATTGTGATTGTTGAGGATGATCCCGATGATCAACTGATCATGGAAGGAATATTCCATGATCTGGGAGTTAAGAACAAGTTGTACTTTTTCAGTAATCCACCCGATGTGCTGGAATACCTTTCTTCAACATCTGAAGATCCATTGATAATTATTTCCGATGTGAATATGCCGGGAATGGATGGGATTGAGCTCAGGCACTCGATCAACCAAAGCGATTATCTCCGGAAAAAATCAATTCCGTTCATATTTTATACAACTTCAGCGAAGAGGGAATCAGTAGATCTTGCATACGACATGATGGTGCAGGGATATTTTCAAAAGCCCAACAGCATTGAAGAAGCAAGATCAACTTTAAAAATGATCCTTGACTATTGGAACGTTTGCCTTCACCCGAATTGCTATACAACTCCAAAATTGTAAGTGCTGTTACATTGATAGACTAAACAGGTTTGGCCACGATGCAATAGGCGGAGGTGGGCTTAAGTTTTTTCAGCATTGTATCCTTCACTTCGAACCCGTTCGATTTCAGTTTTTCAATCACGGGCATTGCAGCCTCCAGTGTTGTTTCATATGGCGACTGGTAGAACAGGTACAGGAAGCTTTTCGGCTTAAGGATTTTTTTTATCAGCTCCAGTTCCCGGACTGGGTTTTTCCAGAATACATTCACGTTGAAGGCAATTATTTTATGGAAGGCCGCTGCTGGAAAATCAGTATTCGCAAATGCGCTTACAACCAGCTCAACTTTGCCATTTTTAATATGTTCCTTATTTCTTGATTGGGCCATTCTGATCATGGATGCCGACTGGTCAACCGAAGTGATCTTTCCTTTGGAAAGGCTTTGTGCAATGACGTCTGTGAGTAAACCTGCGCCACATCCTATCTCAAGCACTTTGTCGGCCGGTGAAACATCTATTACACTTGCTGCCCAGATAAATCTTTCATTCACTTCCTTTGTTTTCGCTTTCATAAGATTTTAATGTTTGCGAAATTAAGGATTGTAATTATTTGACGTTTGCTATCATACTTTTGCACCACACCGACCAAATCAATACATGAAAGGCATTCAATTTTCGAAGGGAGATATATTTGGCGGAGTTACAGCAGGCATCGTGGCGCTGCCACTTGCGCTGGCGTTTGGGCTTCAATCGGGCCTGGGAGCTGCTGCCGGATTATATGGCGCTATCATACTTGGTTTTTTCGCGGCGATGTTTGGTGGTACAAAAACTCAGATAAGCGGGCCAACAGGACCTATGACGGTTGTTACCGCGGCAACCATTGCCGGATTTATAACCACTGCCGGAAGTCTGGAATCTGCCATGGGGGCAATTGTTGCCTGTTTTTTACTTTCGGGTATTCTGCAAATAATAATGGGCGTAGTTAAGCTCGGTACACTGATAAGGTTCATACCTTATCCGGTGATATCTGGTTTTATGAGTGGCATTGGCGTGATAATAATCCTTTTGCAGTTATTTTCAGCAATCGGTCAGCCTTCGCCCAATACCACGGTGGAGGTTGTGCGAAAAATTGGACCTGCAAT
>DASWTK010000060.1:0-3042 GCA_036402175.1 Chitinophagaceae bacterium
GGAATTAAATATTTTGATCAACCTTTCGATCATCTCTCGCTCGGCAAGTCCGCCCTGAACCGTCGACTGATAAGTGTCAATACTGAACTTATAGCTAAACTGGTTATTTTCCAGCGTATGAATAAAATCCCGGTATCCTTCAGAATTGGGTGACGCTATTACTGCTACTTTTTGTATTACTCGTCCGATGTTCAACTGCTTGTTCCTGGAAAAGTACTCATCGCCTTCTTTCCATACCGATTCCGGATTTTCAGTCACCAGCCGCACCAATGTTTCCCGTCTCTGCCGTTCAATATTTCCAAGTGTAAACGAAGGATCGATGTCAGTAAGTTGCAGCGAAATTCCATAAGCCTGGTGAAATTCTACCTTCACCTGGGCAAGCACCTGCAGACCGTTGGAAAATTCCTGACCCGTTGCAGTCTCAAATCTTTTTATCGAGAGCGAACCCGATTTCCACGCCACACCACGCACCCGCGCGGTTGGATCTTTTTGACCTTCGGCTTTTTCTATGAAGTCGAAGTAATGCCTGTCGTCATTGGGATAAAATTTGTGTGATGAGATCTCGGCAATGATCCAATAGAAGGATGAACTGAAGCTTTTGTAAAGAACTGCTTCAATTTGTGCGGTTAGGTCTGATAATTTTATGGCGTTGGTAGTGCTCAGATGATCTTCTTATTTAAATACTGCGGTATTAAATTAAGAAAATCTGCCTTAACGATATAAGAAGCTCATCCCGTCTGCAACCTGTCCAATACCGCTTGCTTGTAAAGACGCCCGATAGGGATTTCTTTTCCTTCCAGTTGTATAGCGGCATTATTGTAGCCTGATACCTTTTTCAGGGAGATCATAAAAGAGCGATGCACCCTTAAGAACTGGTGTGAAGACAACAGGTTTTCCATGACGCTGATAGACTGTTTTACCAGCAACTGTTTCCCATTTACCAGGAATACTTTTACATAATCTTTCCAGCTCTCAACATAAACGATGTCGTTCACAAATATTTTATGCATATCCCTGTCAACCTTTACATACACAAAGGCTTCGGGATTTGGTTTGTAGTCGGGCTGATGCGCTTTTGTTTCAAGTCCGGCTGTACGTTGCAGCTTTGCGATGGCTTTAAAGAAGCGCTCAAACGAAACCGGTTTCACCAGGTAGTCTACTGCGTCCAATTCATACGCGTCCACAGCATAGTCCCTGTAAGCTGTAACAAAAATAACTTTGGGCGGATGCGGAAGATTCCGGAGAAATTGTGTGCCGAGTATCTTTGGCATTTTGATATCAAGAAATAATACATCTACGGTTTTCTGGTGCAGCACGTGCATGGCCTCCAGCGCATTGGTGCACTGGCCAACAATTTCAAGTCCGCTGATGCTGGCGATATGGGATTCCAATACCTTCAGCGCAGGCGGCTCGTCATCTATCAGAAGGCAACGAAGTGTCATGCCACGGTTTTATTTTCTGTTCTTAATCTATAGGTAGAAGTAACAGTTGCAAGCTGCAGTTCCATTGATACCATAAAAAAATTCCCCTCGTCACTCAGCTTTAATGTATGTTTTCCGGGATATAGGAACTGCAGCCGTTTTCTTATGTTATCAATGCCGATACCATTTTCATGAATAGGAACCACCTCATTTTTGCTGTTGATGATCTTGCACCGCAATGTGTCGCCCGTAACAGCCAGGTCGAAGCTCAGCCATGGCCGTGTTAATTGTTCAGATGTACCATGCTTGAACGCGTTTTCAAGAAATGGAAGCAATACCAGCGGAGCAATCTCCCTGTCGTGTATAGCTCCTTCAATATTCACTGATATATCTATCTTATCACCATATCGCTCCTTCTCCAGGTCGATATAATTTTTCATGATCTCCAGTTCTTTTTCAAGCGATACTTCGTCCTCCTTGCAATCGTACAACATATAACTGAGGAGTGACGAAAGCTTAAGAATCAGGGCAGGTGTTTTCAGTGATTGTTGCAACGAAAATGAATAAATGTTGTTCAGTGTATTGAACAGGAAATGCGGATGCACCTGTGCTTTCAGCAAACGCAACTCTGCGGTTACTTTTTCTTTTTCCGCCTGCATCCAGTCCTGCTGCTTCTTTGACCAATACTTGAAAATAACCAGAATAGCTGCTTCAGCCGCGGTGGTGGTCATGCACAAATAACTGGTTGCTTCAAATATCACCTTGTGTATATATTCAAATCCCAGGTATTCCTGTACAGGTATGAACAGGAACTGCCTGTTCCATGCATTGATGTACAATCCCGCAACACCCCAGGCGACAATAGCAATGGTAAATAGAACATATTTTGATTTCAGCAGCAGGCGGGGTATGATCAGGTGGGTAATGGGAAGTGTGAACAGTATGAATGCTGGCATCCACAACAACAGCTTTACGAAATTTTGCCCGACGAGTAATTTATTAACATGCCACAGGCTCATTACGCTCCAGAAGCCCGTCCATAAAATGATGTGAACACCCCAATAGGTCAGGTGGCGCAGTAGACTGTACCTGGGTGAGAATATAAATTCATTGGTTTTAATAGAATTCACGGAAGCGACCTTCTTTCACAATTTAAGCAATAACATCAGTTTCTGCTATTAAAACGATGAACTGCATGGATCTTCCACAGACAGCAATTGGAGTCGTTAAATGCGGTCCGGCAGCATGAGGTGGAATATGTCAGTTAGGTTGATCATTCGTCGTTTTCCATTAGGTGCGGCTTCTTACTGTATCTAACTTTTCATATCAACAAAACTATTCACTATTAAAAGCAATTTATGCATTCCACACCTTCCAAACTCAGACTGCTGGCAATCATCTTCACTATAGTTGCCTTCACTTCCTGCCAGAAGAACGACCTTACTTCTGCGCAGGAAAAAGTTATTTCCGGATCACGCAACGATAATAGCAATGGTCACCTGCAGCAAACCAAAACGTTCTCTTCCGATGTGGTCATTAAGTGGTTGAATATGGAACTGAACATGTTCCGGCTTCCGCTGCCAGCAGGTACTTCGGCTCCTTCGGCCGACAGGGCACTGGC
>DASWTK010000061.1:0-51313 GCA_036402175.1 Chitinophagaceae bacterium
TCGCGGAAAACGTATTCGCCCCGCTCAACCGGGCGGAGTTCATATTGTGCATTTACTGTTTCTCCTGCCTTTAATGTCAAGCCGATCCGGAAATCCCTGTGCTGGAACTGAATGGGTATCTCATCTATGACAGTACCAGTAACCCTGAATGAATAATTATTAGTCAGGATCAAATGAACCTTGTTCGGATCGCCGTTGCTGAACTTTTCGGGAGCGTCGCGGCGAATGGTGATTCCGGTTTTCTGAAAAAGAGAAATGTAATCGAGCAATACAAGCACTAAAAAAAATAAAATAACGATCTGCGCCACCACATATAGCCAGGTAAACCAGAATGATAAAACAAACATAAAAGCAATAACCACCAGGCCGGCATACAGCCTGCGCGTAAAGAATAAAGGCCTGAGAAATTTATTATAGAAACTTATCATTGATTAACGTGGTACCTCTACGCTGTGAATGATCTGATCAATTACATCATCGGCCGCAGCTCCTTCCATTTCCTTTTCCGGGCTCAGTACGATCCGGTGGCGTAACACAGCAGGGGCAATGTAAATGATATCGTCGGGCGTTACGAAATCACGTCCACGCATAGCCGCCAGGGCCTTTGCCCCGTTGAGTATGCCAATGGATGCCCTTGGGGAAGCGCCCAGGTAAATGGCCTTGTTATACCTGGTATCTGATACGATTTTAGTAATGAACGACAGCAGTTTCTCCTCCACATGGATGGCGCGCACCTTTTGCCGCAATGCCTGCAGTTCTTCAACTGAAAGCACCGGTTGGATCTGTTGAAAGAGATCGTCAAGGCTCGCGGTATGGTGATGCATCAATACTTTTACCTCTTCCTCCGGGGAAGGATAAGTTACTTTTATTTTAAAAAGGAAACGGTCGAGCTGTGCTTCGGGCAGATGATAAGTTCCTTCCTGCTCAATGGGGTTTTGTGTTGCAACAACCATGAACGGCAATTGCAGCGAATAGGTATTGCCATCTACCGTTACCTGTCTCTCTTCCATTACTTCGAATAGCGCGGCCTGTGTTTTCGCCGGAGCGCGGTTGATCTCATCTATCAGAACTATGTTGCTGAAAATCGGTCCGGGGCGGAACTGGAAAACCAGTTCCTTCGGATTGAACACGGAAGTGCCGGTAACATCGCTTGGCATAAGGTCCGGCGTGAATTGAATCCGGGAAAATCCTGTTGAAATTGACCGGCTGAGTAATTTAGCGGTCAGTGTTTTCGCAACGCCGGGAACGCCTTCTATCAAAACATGCCCATCGGCCAGGATGGCCGCCAGCAGCAATTCTACCATCTGATCCTGTCCCACTATTACCTTTCCTATTTCTGACTTTAAATTCTCAACCGCAGTATGAAGTCCTGACAGATCACTGCGTTGCTGAAACAATTGTTGTTCTTCCATGCTATTGATGTTTGTAAAATGCTTCCGTTAGTTTATGAAATTCCATTAACTCTTCATCGCTGATTTTCGGGCTGTCTTCTATCATTTTTGCATGATAGATCATTTTCTTTATTGAGTTGAGATCATAACCGCTTTTATGCGCCAGCGCCGTTATAAACCGGTCATCCCGTGACGAAGTGGGAAGATTGTAACGGCTGCGGATATGATCCATCAGGTGTGCGATCATCTTCAAACCAAGATTTCTGTTATCGCGGTACTGATAATACAGCCGGCCAATGGTTTTGACAAAATCGACCGACGCATTTTTCAAAGGCTGGATAGTAGGGATGATTCGCTGCTTTCTTTTCGAATCGAACAGGAAGATCAGGAGGAAAATGAGCAGTACCACCCAGAAACCCGCTCTTAGTCCCGGATTGTTCATGATCACCTGCAATGCGCTGAATTGCTTTCCGTAACGGAAGTAGTCGTCCCATTCAACGCGACTTACATTCTCCGGAAGGTAAGAAAACACGTTATCGTAATAAGCGCTGTTTTCTTTATGAAGTAAAAAAAAGTTTGTAAATGTCAGCGGGCTTGCATGAATATACATGCTGCCACCTCCCTGGTAAGTATGTTTGATAAGGTTCACCCGTTTCGAAGTATCCCTTGCAATTACAGTAGCGTACGTAGTATCAAACGATGTAAAATATCCGGCCGATGGGTTCCCCGGATAAGTAAACGCGAGTGAATCAAAATTCAGCGGATTCAATATTGTAGCCGAAAGTGAATCACCGAATATTTCCTGGGTGATACTGATCTTCATCGAATCCCTGAACGCCTCTCCCCAATATTGAGCGCAAACAAAAACATGATTTCCCTTGCCGATAAATTCCATGATCGATTTATATTCCCGCGCATCCGGCGAAAAATAAGGTGAGATCACCAGGTAAAGCATGTTCCCGTTCCGCGGTGTATCTGCTTCGTTATCGTCATCAGGCAAAGGGTATTTATGCCGCGCGGGAAACCAGTTATAACTTGAAGGCGAAATCCGGTTTACTTCAATAACCGCGGAAGGAAAAATGTGGCCGAGATTTTCATAAGCGACATAGGTGCCGTATGGTATCTTATCGGTACGCTTGAGCGTAACGCGTTTGTTGAGCCGCTTTTTTTTAAAAGGATTACAACTGAATAAAATGGGTGCCAACGATAATAGCATCATGTAAACAACAAGCCGCTTACAGCTGAAAAAAGAACGGATCCTATGGTTCACTCTCCTTTCTTTCACCCTAATGAATTTTCAAATTGCTGAAATTCGGATCTGATATATCCATACTGGTCCTGGTTGATGTGAAACTCGCCGTACCAGGCGTACTCATATGCACGCGTAAGCAACAGGAATTGTTTTTTCAATGGATGGGAGCCCAGTTTGTTCACATAATCCCAATTGGTGTATTGAGCATTTAGTTGAATGAGTTGCCGCTGGTCCATATCCTGCAGCGCCTTCATATATCTGTATCGGATCGCAAGCCTGAAATCCTGCTGCACTTCCGCTTCCTGTATCAGCGAAGAAAGATTTTCCATTTGCAAAAGCTCATCCTCTTCTGTCCGTCCCGATTTTTTTGAGCTGCGCAGAATGAACAACCTGTTCGAAAGCGCGATCCTGATTATCGCAAATAAAAGTATTCCTGTCATCAGCCCCAGGATCAGGTATCTGAACCATGTCTGTGATATCAGCCATTCTATCCATGTTGGTTTATTATCAGGTTTTTCCCTCACCCAATACGCAGGATCATTTGCATATGCAAATTCTTTTTTCCGCTTCAGTGCAGCAATTACAGAATCAGGAACTTTTCTGAAGGATGGAGGAGAAGGTTGCTGGGGTACCTCTTCTTCCTGCTGATAAACCACTGATGACGATTCAACAATAGTATCCTGTTCCGATTGTGCGGACACTGATGTTTGAATCAACAAAAACACGATCAGCACCGCAACGGCTTTTTTTATCTTTCCTGCCAGGATCAATTGCCTCATTGCTTTGCGGTATTGCTTGTTATAGTTGATTTCCGTGCAAGACGAATGGGATAAACGACAAAATACCAGATAATAAAAATTAGCGATCCTATCAGAATGAACAGGCTTACCGGTAGCGGCATTGCGGTATACCGGGTGATGAAACCTTCCAGGAAAGCCGCGGCTATGAAAACAGGAATCAATCCGATCATGATCTTGATGCCTTCCTTTCCTCCCTGCTTAAGCGAATCCATACGCTTGTGCGTTCCCGGAAAAAGAATGCTGTTGCCAAGTATGATGCCGGCCGCCCCGGAAATGATTATCGCTGATATTTCCAGCGTACCATGTATCCAGATCACCAGCACAGAATCCCATCCTAACCCCTTTGCGAAGAACATGTACTCAAATGCACCGATCATTACCCCGTTCTGGAACAACACCCATACTGTGCCGATAGATAAAAAGAATCCCATCACAAAACAAAAAAACGATACCCTGATGTTATTCAACGCGATCCTGAAAAACATGTCTATTGAACTATCGCTTTTATAAACGCCGAAAGGATCACCATTTGAAATATTTTCCTCAGTCATATCAACATAACTATCACCCAGAATGCCCCGAACAAAGGTTTCGTCGTTTGCCGACGAAAATGCACCCATGATCCCGAACGAAGTAAAAATGATGAATGAATAAAGTAATATCCTGTGGTGCTTCTTAACAGTCAGTGGCAATTCTGTTTTCCAGAACCTGATGATACGCGATGATTCTTCCTTTTTATTCTGATAGATACTCAGGTATATCCGTGATGCCAGCCCGTTAAGGTAATGAGTGACCTTGCTGTGGGGGTAAAAAGTTTTGGAATACCCAAGGTCGTTGACCAATTCGGTAAATCGATCTGCCATTTCATCAGGGTCGGTAACTTCTTCAGCCTGGTACTGCTTCCACTTTTCAATATTTCTTTTCAGGAAAAGGCCTTCTCTCACGATTTGTGTTGATTCTGATTAGCAAATTAGCTGATTAAAATGCATATTTACAAACTAAAAATAAGCGGAAAATCGTTTGTAAAAAACTTTCTGTTTCTTACACAAGACAATGCTGGCAGTTAAGTTAGATACTGGTTTCAATATTGAAGTAGAGTTCCCCATTACACCATTTCACAAACGACTCTTTGCGTGGGTGATAGACCTGATGATTTTGTTATCATACCTCTGGCTGGCAGATCTGTTGTTAACCAAAACGGTTGGCCAAATGTGGGGACGTCATGGATGGCTGCTGGTAGTTTACAGCCTTCCGTTCTTTTTATACCATTTGCTCCTGGAGATCAGCCTGAATGGACAAAGCATTGGCAAAAAAGCCATGAATATTAAAGTGATTACCCTTGAAGGCGGTCAGCCTTCGATAAGTCAATACCTGATAAGATGGATGTTCAGGCTGTTTGATATGGGATTTTTCTTTCTGCCTGCATTTTTCAGCGTTATACTTTCAAGCCGCTCACAGCGCGTAGGCGATATTGTTGCAGGTACGATCATCATTGATACAAGAGCCCGTACAAGCTGGGAAGATACCATATTCACCGAAGTAGAAACAAGCTACCGCCCCAGATACAGGGAAGTGATGCAATTGAGCGACCGCGACATCAATACATTAAAAAGCATCATCGAAACAGTCAGGAAAAGAGGTGATACCGACCTGGCCTACCGCATCAGTGAACGCATCCAGGGCAAACTGAATGTTCAGACCGACCAGGAGCCCTATGATTTTTTAGTGACCCTCCTGAAGGACTACAATTATTACGCTACCAACTAAACAAACAAGAACCCAATCTAATGCAAACTTGCATTTCTCATATTAAATTTTTAATTTTTCCTTTTAAATTTTACATTTTTACATTTTACATTTCAAATTGACCAAACCCCTCTCCATAATCTTATTAACAACCTTCCTGCTTTTTCAATGCGGAAGGATGCTGCTGTATCTCGAATGCCGTTTCTCCAATAGCATCACAACATCTTCCTGCGATTGCGCTCAGATTTTAACTGACGTTAAACCCGGAGCAATAACTGATATGCTGCCGGTAAACAATCATGCCAATCACAAACATCTCCCCGAAGAGTATGAATATTCCGCACAAACGATAACAGCCATTTCATTAAAAGTCACAGTACAGTTTACTCCCATTCAGAAAAACAAAATCGCAACAGGATTCCCCTCTTCTATCTTTCATCCCCCACTCTCCCAATCCCACTCCTGATCAATAATTATTATTTATTGCGCCATTAAGCCCTTCCCAAAAGCCTACAAAAATTAGCTAATCTGCTTATCGGCTTTATTGGCTAATTCCGTAATTGGCTTATTGGCTTATCGGCTTTATTGGCTAATTAAAAATCAATCATGCAACAATTAACCCTCTGCATTTCAATAATGCTATTCCTTTCCTTCAATCACGCCATGAGTCAGACAACAGGTCCTGTAATAACCATCAAAGGCAACACCATTTTGTTGGGCAGGATCAGCGTCAGCCATTTGCAACAGCCGCCATTCAATGAATGGTATGCAAAAGAATACGCGGCGTATAAACCCGATTCAGTTGTTACTGACAGTCTCGCAAATCTGATGGCTCCATACAGGTTTGAAATTTTCCTGGGTACCTGGTGTGGCGACAGTAAACGTGAAGTACCCCGGCTGATGAAAATCCTCGATGATATGAAGGTAAAACCATCATCAATTGACATTATATCTGTAGGAAATAACGATACGCTGTACAAACAAAGTCCTACTCACGAAGAATCAGGTAAAAACATTTACCGTGTTCCGCACCTGAATATTTACCGGGATGGCAAGGAGGTTGGCCGGATTATCGAAACACCTGTGAAAAGCTGGGAAAAAGACATGCTGGTTATACTAACCGGGTTACAAAATAAACCAGGGCGCGCGCAAATGCTTAATTCAGCAAAAAGCCGGTAATATCATCCGAAAAAAAGGCTGTCTCCCGATGGAGACAGCCTTTAATTTACAATATGGAGATGGGTCGTTAGCCGAAGCTTGCCATTGTTGCGCCAAGTACTGCGAAAATGAGTACCAGTGCGTAAATGGCCAGGATGATGATAGTCAGAATGCCTACAAACTTGAAGCATGCTTTCAGGTTCATAAAAGAAACTGTCAGATTTTGCTGGTCATTGCTGCGTAAAGCAACCTGCATGCGTGTTGCAAACCGATAAAGGTAAAGGCAGGGGAAAAAATACAAAAGGGCCAGTAATACATATACAATGGCCATTCCTACACCCATTCCGCCAGTTAATCCTGCGGCATCTCCACCACTCATGCTTCCAAATGCAGTTGCCATGATAGAGCCTGCAAAGATTCCTACAAGCACAATCAGTGCGCACATAATGAAGCCAACTATTGAGAGGAATTTACCCCAGCGGGCAGCTTCACTTAGATAAGAGGTTGATTGCTGATCAAGATGAAGTTCGAACAGGTTAGAGGTGTTTTGTTCCATGTTGTTTTTTTTGGTTAAAATGGATTGGGTTAATGCGGCTTAAAAATATTCGTAAATTTTCAAGTTTCCCAATTTATCAAACCAAAAATTATTAATACGCCACTGCAAACAACACTCTCTGTTTACTGGGTTTTCCCGTTAAGATACATTTACCCTCCTGCTGCTGATTATTCAGCGGAATACAACGAATGGTAGCCTTGGTCTTATCTTTTATGGCTGCTTCGGTTTCGGCCGTTCCATCCCAGTGGGCTGAAATAAATCCTCCCTTTTCTTCCAGTAATGCAACAAACTCATCCCAATTCTGTGCTTCGGTTATATGTGAGTCGCGATAAGCTTTTGCTTTGTTGTACATGCTCCTCTGAATATCTTCCAGCAATCCCACGATCGATTCGGTCAACCCCTCCATGCTCATGCTGGTTTTTTCCCGTGTATCGCGCCTCGCCACTTCCACAACATTATTTTCAAGATCACGCATTCCCATCGCAATCCGAACAGGAACACCCTTCATCTCATATTCCGCGAATTTCCAACCAGGCCTTGCATTATCGCTGTCATCATACTTCACGCTGACACCAGCTTTCTTCAATCCTGAAACGATTTCCTTCGCCTTTACATCCAATGTGCTTTTCTGATCATCTCCCTTATAGATCGGGACTATCACCACCTGGATCGGCGCAATCCTTGGGGGCATAATCAATCCTTCGTCATCACTGTGCGCCATGATCAGCGCGCCAATCAGTCTCGTACTCACACCCCAGCTGGTTGCCCACACATAATCAAGCTTGTTTTCGCGATCGGAGAATTTCACGTCAAATGCTTTCGCAAAATTTTGTCCCAGGAAGTGAGAAGTGCCGGCCTGCAAAGCTTTACCATCCTGCATCAGCGCCTCTATGCAATAAGTATCTACCGCTCCGGCGAACCGTTCGCTCTCAGATTTTACACCTTTGATAACGGGCATTGCCATGTATTCTTCTGCAAACTCAGCATACACATCCAGCATCTGCAGCGTTTCTGCAACAGCTTCTTCAGATGTTGCGTGCGCCGTATGTCCTTCCTGCCACAGGAACTCGGCAGTACGCAGGAATAATCTTGTTCTCATTTCCCATCTTACCACATTGGCCCACTGATTGATCAGCAACGGCAGGTCGCGGTACGATTGTATCCAGGTCTTATAAGTATTCCAGATGATCGTTTCACTTGTTGGACGCACAATCAACTCCTCATCAAGCTTCGCTTCGGGATCAACAATAACACCTCCTCCATTCGGGTCATTCTTCAGCCGGTAGTGTGTTACAACCGCGCATTCCTTTGCAAATCCTTCAATGTGCGCAGCCTCCTTGCTAAGGAAGCTTTTCGGAATAAAGAGCGGGAAATATGCATTCACGTGACCTGTATCCTTAAACATCCTGTCAAGCTGATCACGCATTTTTTCCCATAGTGCAAAGCCATATGGCCTGATCACCATGCATCCTCTTACGGCCGAATAATCGGCCAGTTCACCTTTAAGTACAAGATCATTGTACCATTGCGAGTAATCCTGGCTTCTGGAGGTGATTGCCTTGCTCATATTTTTGCGTCTTAATGGTTTATTTGTTAACGGTTTACAAAGTTTATTGGCTTAATAACTTTATACGATATTTAACAGGCGGCTGCAGAAAATACCGTCGACCGGCAGATAATTTGTTTAATTTTATATCAGCGCGCAAAAGTAGGAAGTTCTGGAAGGAAGTCCTACACACAAGATTGAAAAAACATTCAAACCCTTTTGCCATGAATGCCCGATTTTTACTTGCTGGCCTGACGATAGCTGTTCTTAGCAGTTGTTCTACCGCTTATAAAGCGCAGACTCCCGATGATGTTTATTATTCTCCGGCACGCCCTCAGGACGAATATGTAAATGTTGAAACGCAGAAAGACAGGGAAGCATACAGAGGCGAAGATGACTATGCGGACGATCGCTATCTCCGCTGGAAAGTGCGCAACCGCTCCCGCTGGTCAGGTTTCGACGATTATTCATACGACTGGTACGATTACAGGTATGGAACCTGGTCATACAATCCTTACTGGAACCGCAACACCTACTGGAGCGCAAATACTTACTGGAACAATTACTGGTACTGGAACAATACCTATAATCCATATTGCGGAAAGGTGATTGTGATCCATCCTAAAAATCCCACGGTTTATAACCAGGTGAGGAACTACACACCAGGAACTTATAAAACTACTTACAGCAATACAAACAACAGCATAAGAGCTAAATCAAGCCCTGGAGTTTACAGACCCGGATCTTATAACAATTCGAACTCCGGTTCTTACAACAACGGCAATAAAAGCAGCTCAAATACGCTGGGTAACAGTATCAAGAAAATATTCAGCAATCCCGATAACAATAATTCAAACAGCGGCGATAGCAGGCCGTCAAGGACCTACACGCCTTCATCCAATAACTCTTCAAATAATTCATCAGGCACCAGGAGCAGCGGCTCTGGTTCCAGTGGCAGCGGAGGCGGAGTAACCCGTCCTAGCCGTGGCGGATAAAGTTTTAATACCCATGACAGTTATTTTTATTCAACAAAGGAGGAATTAACCAGTTGATTCCTCCTTACCTGAATCCCTTTGTCCATTACAAATCGAACTTCATGAATAAGAAAATTTACATAATTGCCTGTTTGTTCATAGCGCAGTATGTAACTGCACAAACCCCGGAAGATGCACTGAGAATGAGCTGGACCACCCCTTCCGGCACCGCAAGAAACCAGGCCATAGGAGGCGCAATGACATCATTGGGCGGAGAGATCACTTCAACCTTCGTCAACCCGGCAGGACTTGGATTTTATAAAACCGGAGAAGTAGTGCTGAGTCCCGGGCTTCGCTGGCTTTCAACAAAAGGTAGCTTTCGGGGCAGCGATGCCATGATGCTTGACAAAGCCAACAGTTTCACACTTGGCACCTCGGGAATTGTTTTGGGCTGGACAAACAAATACAGTAAATGGAAAAGCAAGGCTTTCAGCCTCGCGGTGAACAGAGTGGCCAGTTTCAGGCAGGAACTTTATTACAGCGGAGCTAACGACTACAGTTCATTCAGCGAAAACGCCGCTAATGAATTCTTTAATTATTATACCCAGCAGAAAAACTCAAATCCCGGTCTCAGTAATAACGATATCATCGACCGCGCTCTTAACGCTACCGATGTTTCTCTTTTTACAAAGCAGGCTTTATATACTTACCTGGTAGATATCGATACAACAAACGGACAAAATACGATCATATCACGGGCAGAGCAGGCAGGTTTGCTGAACCAGGAGAACAAGATCTCTACCAAGGGTGGTATTACAGAAATTGCAATTGCTTTTGCGGCGAACATGGATGATAAATTATATATCGGTGGAACATTCGGATTACCGATAGTTAATTACGACCGTACCTCCACATTTACCGAAACCGATGCAACCGGCACAGGCAACAACGAATTCACATCTGCCGCGTACAGTGAAAAATACAAGGTACAGGGGGTTGGCGTGAACCTGAAACTGGGAATGATCTTCAAGCCGATTGAACACGTGCGATTGGGAATGGCCATTCATACGCCAACTTTTTACGGACTCAAAGACATGTACTCATCCAGCCTAACAACGGATATCGACGCCGCTCCGGGTTCAGTAAAAGTATTTACCGCGAAATCCGCAGATCTTCTCGGCGGCGAAGACCTGGCATTCAATTACCAGCTCATTACTCCTTTCCGTTTCATGGTGAGTGGCTCTTACGTTCTGAGAGAGATAGAGGACGTGCGCAAGCAGCGTGGCTTCCTTACTGCTGATATAGAATACACTAATCATAAATGGTCGTCTTTTTCTTCGGCTGAAGAAAACGGTGACGATTCTTACTACAAAGGTGTAAACAATGATATTGACGATGCCTACAAAGGAACTTTCAATTTCCGCGCAGGTGGTGAACTGAAGTTCAATACCATCATGACAAGACTGGGATTTGCATATATGGGAAGTCCTTACCAGGACAGCGAACTGAAAGCACGTCGCATGTTCCTGAGCGGTGGCCTGGGTTACAGGAACAAGGGTATTTTCATTGACCTTACTTATGTTCATCAACTGAATAAGGATGTTCATTTCCCGTATCGCCTGTCAGCGCCACGACTGAACACATTTGCGAACTTAAAAGAAACCGGGAGCAATGTAATGCTGACCGTAGGATTTAAAATATAATTCAGTTAAGCTCTTTAATCGAAATGGCCGTGTTGAACGGCCATTTTTATTTGTTCTTATTAAATGCGGACCCGTACCGGTTTACGAATGCGTGTTTACCGTTGTATCCTGGTTGCCCTTAAGCATGCTTTCACAAAATCTGACGATTTCATCAAAATAGGTGGGTGAGAACCAATTCACATCAGCATCTTTTCTGAACCAGGTCAGTTGTCTTTTCGAATAATTACGCGTGTGCTGTTTGATCAGTTCAACCGCCGTTTCAAGCGAAATCTTCCCTTCCAGAAATTCAAACAGTTCGGTATACCCAACCGTCTGCAATGAGCTCAATGAACGAAATGGAAACAAGGCTGTTGCTTCATTAAGCAAGCCATCATCCATCATGGTGTCAACTCTTTTGTTGATGCGATCATACAATAATGGCCTTGGAATGTCCAGCCCGATCTTAACTATATTGAAGCCGCGGTTTGCGGGTACTGATGACCGGTATGAGAGTATCGATTCACCGGTGCTTATCCTCACTTCCAGCGCACGCATCAAACGCTGTGGGTTTTGAATTTCTCCGGTTTCATAGAATTCCGGATCCGCCTCTTTCACCTTTGCCTGCAACCATTCGATCCCATGTTTTTTAAATGAATCAATTATATCTGAACGAACATCCGCTGATACAACTGGTATTGCGTCCAGGCCTTCACAAAAAGCACGGATATATAATCCGGTACCCCCCGACATCACCACTACGTCTTTTTTTGTGAAAATCTCTTCGCACCAGGTCAACGCCAGCTTTTCAAAAATGGCGGCGTTCACCTCATCGTGAATGGAGTGGGAATTGATGAAGTGATGTTTTACCGATTTTAATTCTTCGTCTGAAGGCTTGGCCACGCCAATATTCAGTTCGCGGAAACATTGCCTGGAATCGGCAGATATGATTTCTGTTTGAAAATGTTTTGCGATATCGATCGCGAGCGCAGTCTTTCCAACAGCAGTTGGACCAAGGATTATGAAACAGGTTTTTTGCAACATGTGCTCCAATTACCTAATCAGCTGATCAGCTAATCAGCTAATTGCTTAAAACTCTTCTTCATTGCTCGCCTGCTCTCCACCTACCGCTCCGCCAAAGCTATCTGTATCTCCATCATCTTCCGCGCCCTCTTCACCAAAACCTTCCATGGTATTCAGGTCGTACTTTTCTTCTACCTCGGTGAGTTTATCGGCCACCAATCCTTTGGTACCGTATTGTGAAGGCGCAATGCCTTCGGTTCGTACAACTGCAGGATATGTAAGTTTGTTGTTCTCCTCTTTCGAAACATTGATCAACTCAACCAGGAACGACCAGTTCTTCACAAAATCATATTGATAAACGAACTTCTGGTTAGGATCACGGATCTCAGAACCGATGGTGGTAGACTCCATCAGCAAAGGCTCTACCTTGTATGCGCGGTCATACTTCTGTAGCGTAATTTCCTTGCCGCGCTGCCAGTGGTCGTTACTGCGATAAAACGTTGCCTGGTGTTTACTGTCGAACTCATATGCCTTTAAAATGATCTGGTGCAGGTCAAGGAACGATTGGGTATGCCTGACTGCAACGTCCCGGTAAACACTATCATCTTCTTCAAAATATATCCTGAACTTCAAAACCGCCATAATCAATCCGAGGTTTAGAGCTTTTAATGCTGATTTAAAACAAATGTAAGATTTATCTCCTTTATTTTGTGCTGGCCTGCTTATTGAATATCAGTTATATAGTTTTAAACCAGCATGATGAATACAGTCCGCGAAAAGAGGGCTTCCCGCAAGGTATCACCAAAATTTACCGGGCCAAATAACGTTCGGCTGGTACGTGGCGGAAAGGAATATTTTGACCTCCTTCTTGAACTGATCAATAAAGCAAAG
Source organism: Chitinophagaceae bacterium (assembly GCA_036402175.1). GTDB lineage: Bacteria > Bacteroidota > Bacteroidia > Chitinophagales > Chitinophagaceae > DASPKM01. The sequence goes on from DASWTK010000061.1 coordinate 13,017, forward strand.
GATACAATTCACCTGCAGACTTACATTTTTGATGAGGATGAGACCGGTACACTGGTAGCCGAAGCACTTATGGAAGCTGCCAAACGCAAAGTGGCCGTATTTGTACTGGTTGACGGCTATGCTTCGAGGGGACTTTCCCGGGAGTTCGTTACCCGCATCCGCGAGACAGGTGTCTACTTTCGTTTTTTTGAGCCATTGTTCCGGAGCAGCAATTTTTACTTCGGGCGGCGTCTGCATCACAAGATCTTTGTTGCCGATTCCCTTCATTCCCTGACCGGTGGCATCAACATCAGCAACCGTTATAATGATATGCCCGATGCACAAGCCTGGCTTGATTTCGGATTTTACGCCTACGGCAGAGTGGCCAGGGAATTTTGCGTGCTTTGCAGCAATACATGGAAAGGATTCCAGACATCCGTTAAAGTGCCCCGTTGCCCTCAGTTCAGTGAGGAAGAAGGAACCACTACAGAAAAAGAATCGCTCGTACGCATCCGGCGAAACGACTGGGTAAGGGGAAAACACCAGATATCCAGCACCTACCTCAGAATGCTCAGACGTGCTACCTCTGAGGTAATAATTATGTCGAGCTACTTCCTTCCCGGTGAACGGTTTAAGAGAAGCCTTAAAAGAGCTACCAGGCGTGGAGTAAAGATCAAGGTTATTGTTGCCGGCGATTCTGACGTTCTCATAGCGAAAAATGCGGAACGGTTCATGTACGACTGGCTGCTTCGCCATGGCATTGAGATTTACGAAGTGCAGAAGCGTGTGTTGCATGCGAAGGTGGCCGTATGCGATGGAAAGTGGATGACCATCGGCTCGTTCAACGTAAACGACATCAGCGCGCATGCAAGCATCGAAGCCAATGTTGAAATAAATGATCCGGGATTTGTCAGTAAGGTTGAAGTACTTTTCAACGACATCATCAAAACAGAGTGCGTGCTTGTAAATGCAAGCAGCCACGTCAAAACCAAGAACATTGTAAGGCAATTTCTTCGATGGCTCGCCTATCAGTTCATCAGACTGATGCTCTTCATATTCACATTTTATTTTAAAAGAAGAAAAGAGGATTAAGTCAGCTGCTGGTACAATTTATTCTGGCAGACGTTTAATTTCCCTTGATACGTTTCCACATTACTTTAACCGCACGCTTGTCCCAGTTTGAAAAACGCCCGCGCTGCACAACCAGTTTGTTCTGATCGGGCAGGTTCAGGAAATAATGGAAAGCAAATCTCCCTGCCGGCTCCTCCCAACCCGACATCTGTCCAAACCGAAGATCATTAAATACAAGGGTATCATTCCATCGTTCAGCAGTATAAAATCCCTGAGAAAAACGTAACAGGTTCTTCAGGTCCTTCCTGTCAGTTAATCCTGCCAATAGTGAATCGTTCTTTGGGAAGAAACGAAAGTCCATTTCTTTTTTTGTATCGAATACAGAGCGGTAACCTACGTAAAACCCGCTATCGTTGCCAGCTACCGTAAACCAAAGCCAGTTATTTAAAGGAGTAGGAGTTGTAAAATGACTGTTGTAATTAATATTCTGAAGTTTCAGCGCGGTCTTCACATCCTTTTCAATTTCAGATTTGTTCCAAACACAATACAGAAGATAAAGGCTGCAGCACGACAGTCCCACCATCGACCAGAATCTTCTTGCCTGGTGTGTTTTGCAGATGATGATCGCCAGCAATCCTATTCCCATCCAGACAGAAAAGAACGGATCGGCTACAAACACTGTGTGAAATGAGATCCTTTCATGGCTGAATGGCTCAAACCATCCGGTTCCGTAATTATTGAACGCATCAAGAAATATGTGAAGGAAAATTTCCAGGCCAAAAAACAGGATCCAATCATTTATATGAATGGTGCGGCGGTGAAACCAGCGTTCAAAAATAAATGAAAGCGCAACTGTTGCGATAACAAGGAATATGAATGAGTGAGTGAATCCGCGGTGTGCAAGTAAATTGTCGTCTGTATCCAGCCAGAACACTGCCAGGAAGTCGAGGTCAGGTACGCTATTGGCAAATGCTCCGAGAAGTGATGCGCGCCTTCCCAATCTTTTACCCAGTATGACTTCACCTATTGATGCGCCGAGCGCTATGTGGGTTAGCGTGTCCATTCAGCTTGAAATATACCGGGCATCATCCCTCCACAATCGCAACTTCCGGCTGCCTTACCGGCAGTGAAATTATAAATAAACTGCCTTCGTTCACTTTGCTCTTTGCAGAAATAAATCCATTATGCTCTTCCACGATCTTCTTGCAAAGCGCAAGTCCGATCCCCGTTCCCTCATATTCCGTATTCAAATGCAAGCGCTTGAACATCCCGAATATTTCCTCTGAATATTTCTGGTCAAATCCAATTCCATTATCCTGAACATATATTCTGCAATATTTGTACTCACCCGGCTTTTCGGTTCCATTATCCTGACCGTTATTGGGCATTTCAGACCGGATAGTCACAACCGGCGGATCGGTTTTCTTCGAATATTTCAGCGCATTGCTGATGAGATTATAAAACAATGGACGTATCAATCCCGGATTAACCTGAAGCGCGGGCAGCTTGTCAACAATTATCTTTGCCTGCTTCTCTCTTACCGTTGCCTCAAGTTCTGACAACACGTCGTCAACAATCGGATTGAGATTGATCTTTTCAAATTTCCCTTTGTCGATGGTGATCTTTGAGAAAGTAAGAATATCCTTGATCAGCGCCTGCATCCGTTCGGCCGCACCCTGTATGCGCACGATATTCATTTTACCATCATCGTCAAGTATGTCCTTGTACTTGACAAACAACAGATCACTGAAAATCCTGATCTTGCGCAAAGGCTCCTGCAAGTCGTGCGAGGCCATGAATGCAAACCGGTCAAGATCTTTATTAGCGCTTTCCAGCCTGGCAATGTTTTCCAGTAGCTGACGGTTAAGTTCCTTTACACGTTCTTCCGATGCCTTCCGCTCATGGATCTCTATCTGCAGGTTTTTGTTAATTGCCACCAGCTTCTGTTCCTGCGCCATCAACCGATGGTTCTTCTGGTAAAGTTCTACAAACACCCCCACCTTGGCACGCAGCAATTCCGGATTGATGGGCTTGTAAATGTAATCTACCGCACCCGTCCGGTAACCTTTGTATATATTCTCTTCGCCATAATTATTGGCGGTTATAAATACAATCGGAATGTGACGAAGCTTCTCACGCTCATAAATAAGCGAAGCTGTTTCAAAGCCGTTAAGATTTGGCATCTTTACGTCCATGAGAATTAGCGCAAAGTCAAACTCAGTCAGCAGAATTTTCAAAGCCTGCCGGCCCGAATTGGCTTTGACGAACTTGTAACCTGCCGGCTCAAGAATGGTTTCTATGGAAAGCAGGTTATCCTCTCTGTCGTCTACCAATAAAATCTTCGGTTGCATCAACTTTTATTTATTTATAGAACCAAACACGCATCAACGATAGCAACTGATCTATTTTCAAAGGCTTGGTGATGTAATCGGATGCCCCCGCTTCAATACATTTCTGCCGGTCACCCTTCATCGCCTTCGCCGTTACCGCTATAATTGGTAAGGAACTGTTCTTGTGTTCGCGCCTTATTTTTTGAGTAGTCTCATATCCATCCATTTCCGGCATCATGATATCCATGAGCACCATGTCTACCTTTTGTCCGTCATCGTTCAGAATTCCAATGGCTTCCTTTCCGCTTTCAGCTGTGATCACATTGATGTTGTATCGCTCAAAAACCGTGGTCAGTGCAAACAGATTCCTTACATCATCATCAACCACCAGTATGTTCTTTCCTGTCAGGATATCTTCCTTCATCCTGTTATTCTCAATGATCCTTCTCTTTTCGGTCGCCAGGTCTTTATGGTTGATGTGCAGGTGCAGCACCGTTTGCTCCAGTAACTGCTCAAGCGAATTTACACCCTTAAGCAATACCGTGTTCGAATGACGGTGCAGGAGGCTCAACTCCGATTTCGTAAAATCTTTTGCTGAATACACTATTACAGGTGTCAGCTTGCCTTTTAATTCACCAACACGACTGATAAGATCAGTTCCTGAAATATCAGGCAATGTATAATCAAGGATTATGCACTCGTATTCTTTTTCACCAGCAAGCTCAAGCGCCATTTTTCCGTTCTCCGCAATTTCTACTTTAATGTTATCACCACTCAGCACTTTAGCTATCTGAGACGAATCGAGTTCATTGTCCTCTACAACAAGTACCGTTTTGGAATCTTTCTTATTATAAGTAACAATGTCTTCGAATAATTCATTGAGTGCTTCATTTTCCAGAGGCTTCAGCAGGAAGCTTCTTGCACCACGCCTCAGCGCCAGGGTCCTGTTCTCTTCACCCGAAATCAGGTGAATCGGAATATGCCTGTAATTGAGATCATTCCGTAACAGGTCAAGCACCTTCCATCCACTGGTGTCCGGCAATTTTACATCCAATGTAATTGCCATTGGCGCAAATCGGTTAATGAAATCAAACACCTCTATATAACTGGTCGCGACAATCCCCTTTAATCCAACTTCGTGCGCTTTATCTATAATGATCTTTCCAAACCGAAGATCGTCTTCAACAACCAGCACTACCTTATCATTCGGTTGAATATTATTGCGGTCATCCCCTGTCTCATTGATCATTTCATTCACAATATTCAGACTCTTGGTTTCAGAACCTTCATCCATCTGAATTGACTGAAGCAGGTTATCGATACCATCGCTGCCGCCGGTAAGTTCAAGTTGCTTGATATTATCGGATGTTTCTTTCGAAACCACCCCACCGGCAACATAATCCACCGGTACAAACAACGTAAACGTGCTTCCTCTGCCTGGTTCGCTCTCAAGCTCGATCGTTCCGCCAAGTAATTCAGCCAGACCACGACTGATGGAAAGCCCCAGACCGGTACCACCATATTTACGACTGGTAGATCCTTCAGCCTGCTGGAACGCTTCAAAGATGATGTTCTGTTTATCCTGCGGAATACCAATTCCGGTATCAACAATCGCGAATCCTATCACCTGCTTCGCGTTATCCAGCGATGGCACGCCGGGTTTCCAGTTCTTTTTTGCTTCATACATCCTAAGCTTCACCTCACCCTTTTCAGTAAACTTGAATGAGTTTGACAAAAGGTTTTTCAGGATCTGGTTCAGACGCTGGATATCTGTTTCCATTTCTGCGGGAACATTGCCATCAGTCTCAATATGGAATTTGAGATGTTTCGCTTCCGAAATGGGCTTGAAGGTTGTTTCCACAAACGATGCGATCTCAGTCAGCCTTACATTTGAAATGTTCGCTGTAATGAATCCTGATTCGATCTTCGACAGATCCAGGATATCATTAATAAGCTGGATCAGGTCATCACCGCATGAGTGGATCGTCTTCGCATAACGTATCTGCTTCTCTGTAAGATTGCCTTCAGCATTTTCATATAACTGCTGGGCAAGGATGAGCAAACTGTTCAGCGGAGTACGCAACTCATGCGACATGTTCGCGAGGAATTCCGACTTGTACTTCGATGTAAGCGTAAGCTGCTCTGCCTTTTCTTCGAGTGACTTTCTCGCTTCTTCCACCTCCCTGTTCTTTGCTTCCACCTCGTTCTTCTGTTTTACAAGCAGCAGCGCTTTTTCCTGCAGCTCGTCGTTTGTTCTTCTCAACTCTTCCTGCTGGATCTTCAGCTCACCGGCAAGAGACTGAGACTGCGCAAGCAATTCTTCCGTTCTTGTATTTGCTTCAATGGTGTTCAATACGATACCGATACTTTCCGTCAACTGGTTGAGGAAGTCAAGGTGCGTATCATTAAATACTTCAAGCGATGCAAGCTCAATTACCGCCTTGATATTGTTTTCGAACAATACCGGCAGGATGATCAGGTTCGCGGGCTTGGCTCTACCTAAGCCTGATGTGATCTTAATATAGTTGCTAGGTACATTCCTGAGAATGATCCGCTCTTTTTCAAATGCAACCTGTCCTATCAATCCTTCGCCAACCGCAAATTCTATCGGAATATTTTTTTCTGATTTATAACCGTAGGCAGCAAACAGGCTCAGTTTCACATCGTCTGTTGTTTCATCCTGCTTAAGGATGTAGAACGCGCCATAGTGCGCACGCACCACCTGGGCAAGCTCCGAGAGGATACGCTGTGTTACCGTTTTCAGGTCCCTCTGACCCTGAAGCATCTGACCAAATTTCGCAAGGTTCGATTTCAGCCAGTCCTGCTCCTGGTTACGAAGTGTTGTCTCCCTCAGGTTACTGATCATCTGGTTGATGGTATCCTTCAGGGCCTCCACCTCTCCTTTCGCTTCTACCCTGATGGTTCGCGTCAGGTCACCCTTGGTTACCGCCGAAGCCACTTCAGAAATAGAGCGCACCTGCGTTGTAAGGTTTTGAGCCAGCTGGTTCACGTTCTCTGTAAGGTTCTTCCAGATACCGGATGCACCCGGTACGCTCGCCTGTCCGCCCAGTTTTCCTTCAACACCCACCTCACGCGCAACAGTAGTTACCTGGTCGGCAAACAGCGCAAGCGTTTCGATCATTTCATTGATCGTATCTGTCAGCTGTGCAACCTCACCTTTTGCATTGATCGAAAGTTTCTGCCTCAGGTTACCTGTCGCCACAGCGGTTACCACTTTCGCGATACCACGCACCTGGCTTGTAAGGTTCGATGCCATCATGTTCACCGAGTCGGTAAGGTCTTTCCACGTACCAGCCACACCTTTTACTTCTGCCTGACCTCCAAGTTTACCTTCAGTACCTACCTCACGCGCCACACGCGTTACCTCGAACGCGAATGAGTTCAATTGCTCCACCATCGTATTGATGGTATTTTTCAAATCAAGTATCTCTCCTTTTACGTCAATCGCAACCGTTTTTGAAAGGTCACCGCTCGCAACCGCTTTGGTCACCTCGGCGATGTTACGCACCTGGGCGGTAAGGTTACCGGTCATCTGGTTCACAGAATCGGTCAGGTCTTTCCATGTTCCGGCCACACCAGGCACGAACGCCTGTCCACCAAGTTTACCATCGGTTCCCACCTCACGTGCCACACGCGTTACTTCCGATGCAAACGCACGAAGCTGATCCACCATCGTATTCAACGTCTCTTTCAGCTGCAGGATCTCTCCGCGTACGTCAACCGTAATTTTCTTCGACATGTCACCATTCGCCACCGCAATCGCCACCTCCGCAATGTTCCTTACCTGAGATGTAAGGTTACTCGCCATCTGGTTCACAGAGTCGGTCAGATCCTTCCATGTACCAGCCACACCCGGCACGTTTGCCTGTCCGCCAAGTTTACCTTCAGTACCCACCTCACGTGCCACACGCGTTACCTCCGATGCAAATCCGCGAAGCTGGTCCACCATCGTGTTGATGGTGTTTTTCAACTCAAGGATCTCACCCTTCACGTCCACCGTAATTTTTCTGGAAAGGTCACCATTCGCAACCGCCGTGGTTACCTCCGCGATATTCCTCACCTGGCCGGTAAGGTTACTCGCCATTTTATTTACCGAATCAGTAAGGTCTTTCCATGTTCCGCCTACACCCGGCACGTCGGCCTGTCCGCCGAGTTTACCTTCCGATCCAACCTCACGCGCCACACGCGTTACTTCCGACGCGAATGAGTTCAGCTGATCCACCATCGTATTGATGGTATTTTTCAACTCGAGGATCTCTCCTCTTACGTCCACTGTAATTTTTCTTGAAAGGTCGCCCTTGGCCACCGCGGTTGTTACCTCCGCGATGTTCCGCACCTGACCGGTAAGGTTGCTCGCCATCTGGTTCACCGAATCGGTAAGGTCCTTCCACACACCACCAACTCCTTCCACCGTTGCCTGACCACCAAGTTTTCCTTCCGATCCAACCTCCCGCGCAACACGCGTTACCTCCGATGCAAATCCGCGCAGCTGGTCCACCATCGTATTGATGGTATTCTTCAGCTCAAGGATCTCACCCTTCACGTCCACCTCAATTTTTCTTGAAAGGTCGCCCTTGGCCACAGCCGTAGTTACCTCCGCGATATTCCTCACCTGGCCGGTGAGGTTACTCGCCATTTTATTTACCGAATCCGTAAGGTCTTTCCACGTTCCACCTACACCCGGTACATCGGCCTGTCCGCCGAGTTTACCTTCCGATCCCACCTCACGCGCAACACGGGTCACCTCCGAACCAAATGAGTTCAGCTGGTCCACCATCGTGTTGATAGTATTTTTCAATTCAAGGATCTCTCCTTTCACGTCCACCGTGATTTTTCTGGAAAGGTCACCGTTCGCAACCGCCGTAGTCACTTCCGCGATGTTCCGCACCTGACCTGTAAGGTTACTCGCCATCTGGTTCACCGAATCGGTAAGGTCCTTCCACACACCACCAACTCCTTCCACCGTTGCCTGTCCACCAAGCTTTCCTTCCGATCCAACCTCACGCGCAACACGCGTTACTTCGGAACCGAATGAGTTCAGCTGATCCACCATCGTATTGATGGTGTTTTTCAATTCCAGGATCTCACCTTTTACGTCAACCGTAATTTTTCTTGAAAGGTCACCTTTAGCCACCGCCGTTGTTACTTCGGCGATATTCCGCACCTGGCCGGTAAGGTTACTCGCCATCTGGTTCACTGAATCGGTAAGGTCTTTCCATACACCACCCACACCTTTCACCCTTGCCTGTCCGCCTAGTTTACCTTCAGATCCCACCTCACGCGCAACACGCGTTACCTCGGCAGAGAATGAGTTCAACTGGTCCACCATCGTATTGATGGTATTTTTTAATTCGAGAATTTCTCCTTTTACGTCCACCGTGATCTGCCGCGACAAGTCGCCCTTTGCTACCGCTGTTGTCACCTCCGCAATGTTCCGCACCTGGCCGGTAAGGTTACTCGCCATCTGGTTCACCGAATCGGTAAGATCCTTCCACGTTCCTGCTACTCCTTTTACCTGCGCCTGTCCACCGAGTTTTCCTTCGGTTCCCACTTCAAGCGCCACCCTCGTTACCTCTGATGAGAATGAGTTCAGCTGATCCACCATCGTATTGATGGTATTCTTCAATTCCAGGATTTCTCCTTTCACATCCACCGTGATCTTTTTCGAAAGGTCACCCTTCGCAACCGCCGTGGTCACTTCAGCGATGTTCCGCACCTGCGCGGTAAGATTGCTTCCCATCTGGTTTACCGAATCGGTAAGATCTTTCCACACACCGGCCACACCCTTAACTTTAGCCTGGCCGCCGAGTTTTCCCTCAGATCCAACTTCACGCGCCACACGTGTTACTTCCATGGAGAACAGGTTAAGCTGCTTCACCATGTCGTTCACCTCACGGGCGATACGCGCAAACTCACCCTGAAGGGGAGAGCCGCTTATTTCCAGAGGCATCTGCTGCGAGAGGTTACCCTTCGCAACAGCGCCGATAACGTTTGCTATTTCAATTGTCGGATGTACAAGATCGGAGATCAGGCCGTTCAGGGCATCAACACCGGTGCTCCACGATCCCTTGGCAACTGGCACCTGAATGCGCTCTGTTAGTTTACCCTGCTTACCAATGGTATTACCGGCACGGGTGAACTCCTGCATCATCTTTTCATTGAGCGATATGATCTCATTGAGCGTATCGCAGACTTTCCCGCTGAGGCCTACTTCATCGATAGGCATGCGAACAGAAAAATCTCCACTCTTAACCGCAGTAAGAACCCGCAGCAATTGTTTCATATCAACACAATCTGCTTCAGATGCAGGTGTGTGGATCTTTATTACTTCCTTCACAGGCTTCGTCTTTGATGCCTTTGCTGCCTTGGTTTTCTCAATTGCCTCTATACGATCGGTCCCGTGGCCATTGCCATTTACAGAACCGTTCGCTTTCGATTTTTTAGTGCGCATATCAGGAATTTCGTTTGGGTGTCAAATGTAGATTGTATAAGCAGGAAAACGCCTTTAATAAAGTAAAAAATAAGATTAAAATCAACAGGTGTTGAATAAGATTGGATGGAGTATTTGCATGGGAATTAGGGGTTGTTTTTTAAGGTTACTCAGATTGTCGAATTTTTTTCCCAGAAATCATCTTCACTATCCGAAAAAAATAATGACGCAATTGAATACAGTCTCAAATTATATACCATGACGCTCTTTAATTTTCAAATAGTTATTGGAGGTTGTTTGTCAATGAATACCGAAGTAAGCTAAGGGTTTTTCTTATAAATACCGACTGGCATATAATTTTCAAAAATGTGGAATTTCCCCAAAACGGGGAAGACCGGATGAGGCTGCCCGGGAAGTCACAGTTCAATTGGCTTTTCTGATGGCACAAGATTTAGATATGCTGTATACAATAAATGAAGTGAAGCATGGCAAAAGCGTTAGCGCGTATTTTCTGGATCGGATGTCTTATTCCCTGCATAAGCCTGGCGAACGGAAATGATGGCTTCCAACCATCACAGGATTCTGTTACCCGCGCTGCCTCGAAGAAGTATTCAAACATGAATTTTTTCAAGCGGCTTTTCCTTGGAAGAAATTACCGTAAGGAATGGGCGCAGCCTGTAAGGATGCCTGTCTTTAATGTGAAGACTGCTCAAGGCGGACTTACACCTGGAGAGCTTGGTGGCGGCCAACAAACAAAAAGCCTGCGGCTGAAAGACAAAAACGGCCAGGAATGGGTTCTCCGTACCGTTGATAAAACTGTAGATTTCGAACAGGCAATTAAATCTCCGCTCCGCAAAACCTTTGTAAAGAAACTGGTGCAGGATATGGTGTCGGCTTCACATCCATATGCCGCGCTTACAATTCCGGAACTTGCAAAGGCTGCAAAGGTTGTGGCAGCAAATCCCAAATTATATTTCGTTCCAAACGATCCCGCACTGGGTGAACATCATGCGATTTTTGCAAATACGGTTTGCATGCTGGAAGAACGTGAGCCCACACCTGATCACTCAGAAACAGAAAATACCGAAAAAGTGCTCGAAGAGATCATGGAAGAAAATGATCACCTGGTTATGCAGGAACAGGTATTGCGCGCTCGTTTACTTGATATGCTGGTTGCCGATTGGGATCGTCATGCCGATCAGTGGAGATGGGGACTGGTAGATTCGGGTGATACAAAACATTATTATGCCATACCGCGCGACCGCGATTTTGCATACTTCCATTCTAGAGGATTACTGGTAAAAATAATGTCGAAAGTATCCCTGCAGCATATGCGCGGCTTTACACCTGAAAGTAAGGGGCTAAAGAAACTGAATAAAAAGACCTGGTTCTTCGATCACAATTTTCTCAATGAACTGGATGCAGGAAACTGGAAGCGGATCATCGCGGAATTTCAGCAAAACATTTCAGATGATGTGATCAGTCGTGCCATTAAGCGCATTCCACCTGAAGTATACGCCATCAGCGGAAATCTTATTGAAAGTAAGTTAAAGACACGCCGTGATGGTCTGATGAAAAATGCCATGAAATATTACGAAGAACTTGCTGAATCGGTGCACGTAATGGGGACCGACAAGTCCGACCTGTTCCGGGTAACGAATGAGGGTGATGATCTGTCGGTTGCCGTTTATGACTACGATGGTAAGAAGAAAGGCAGGATGACTTATCAGCGCGTTTTCAAAAGAAGCGAAACGCATGAAATTTTCCTGGAGGGATTCGGAGACGATGACCACTTTGAAATCGAAGAAGGCGTTGATTCAAAGATCAGGTTGATGGTGAACGGCGGCAACGGAAAAGACAGTCTCACAAACAGGGGAAAGATCAGGGAAAAATTGAATGGGATCGAAACCGAAGGCGACAAGACTGCTCTCAGCAAAAACGACCGGAAAAAGTAATATCCACTATTTATCTCTCCATTCCAGCTTCTCTTCAAGTGGCGCTCGTTTGCCTTTTGGTGAAGGCACTGCTACCTGACCAATATAAAAGAATCCAAGCAGTTTGTCATTCAATCCAAGTCCAAAGAAATGTTTTGCCTGGGGAACATAGGTCACTCCTCCTGTAGTCCAGTACCCGCCATATCCGTGCGCCGTTACTGATAAATAAATATTCTGCACTGCACATGCTACTGCTTCGATCTCTTCAATCTCCGGTATCTTTCCCGAACTACGCTTCATGCCTATTGCTATGACATGCGATGCAAGCAGTGGCTGGTTTTGTAATTTGACATATTTGGTTTCATTGAAGTCGTCACCAGACGCAACCTTATACAATTCACTCTGGAATGTGGCAAGTTTCTTCAATGCCTCGCCGGTAAAAACAACAAAATGCCATGGCTCTGTATGTCCATGTGTGGGCGCCCAGATGGCGTTCTCTAAGATCTCCTTCACCACTTCATCCGGCACCCTTGCCCCCGGAACAAATTGTTTGGGAAAAACCGACCTTCTCTCCTTTGCCAACCTATTGAACGCATTCACATCATGCATATAACCATTTTCCCAAAATTACTACAAACCACCCTCCCCAAACCCCAAACCCCAAACCCAAAACCCAAAACCCAAAACCCAAAACACAAAACTTTTTTAATCCCTTTTTAATCCCCTCTTAAATACCTTTGCCCGTATGCCCGATGAAGTGAAAATATTGTTGGTTGAAGATGAGCGGAAGATCGCCGATGCATTGAAAAAAGGACTTACTGAACAGGACTACCATGTGGACCTTTGTTACGATGGCAATATCGCGTTAAAACTTTTTGAAACCTACCCCTTTGACCTGATCATCCTCGACATTAACATTCCGGGCATCAACGGATACGAGCTTTGCAAGATCATAAGAAGCCGGAATGAGCGGATTCCGGTTATCATGCTTACCGCCCTGAATTCAACAGACGATAAGATCGAAGGCTTCGATGCGGGCGCTGATGATTATATTGTGAAGCCGTTCGATTTCAAAGAGCTGCTGGTACGTATCCGCGCGTTGCTGAAAAGGATATACCAGATGCCGCAAAGCGGGAACATTCTGAAGGTGGATGACGTGCACATGAATCTTGACAGCAAGGAGGTCACACGCTCAGGAAAACCAATCGGGCTTACCGCAAAAGAATTTCAATTGCTGGAGTATCTTGTCCGCAATAAAAACCGTGTTGTATCCAGGGCCGATATTGCGTTGAACGTTTGGGACATAGACTTCGATACCAAAACAAATGTGATTGACGTGTATGTAAATTTTCTGCGCAAGAAGCTCGACAAAGGCTTTGATCAGAAATTGATTCATACACAGGTTGGAATGGGCTATATTCTCAAAGACAGCCAGCATTGAAAATAAAATACAAAATAACATTCCTGTTCACGCTCCTCGTAACGGCTATCCTGCTAAGCCTGAGCATTTCCATTTATTATTTTACCTCGCTCGACAGAAAGGAAGGCTTTTATAAAAGACTAAAAAGCAGGGCTAACAACAATGCGCAGCTGTTCGTTTACTTTGGCGATAGCAGCCAGAATGTATTGCGCAGGATAGACGCTAACGCCATTCCCCTTCTTCCGCAAAAATCCGTTCGCATTTTTGATACCCTGGGTAATGTAATGTATGCATACGATAATCCTGGTGGAAATGCGTCGAAGCTGGACATTCCACTTGTATTGTCAACAAGAGATGAGCGGTCGTTCAACGATGGAAGGCGTGATGGGATCGCATTATTTTACAATGAAGGTGATCGGAAATTCATTATTGCAGTGCAGGCGTACGATGAGGATGGATGGCTGCGGATGGCGCAGTTAAAAAAGATATTGTTCATAAGCCTGCTCGTTGGCGTTTTCTTTACAATGCTTGTTGGTTATCTTTTCTCGGCTCAGCTTGTAAGACCCATCTCACAGATAATTCATGAAGTGAATGATATTTCATCGCACAACCTATCGCACCGGCTGCAAACAAGCAAGGGGAAGGATGAACTGGCCAAACTGGCTGATACGTTCAACAATCTGCTCAACCGCTTGCAGGAATCATTCAATACACAGCGCAGGTTCATCTCCAATGCGTCGCATGAACTTTCCACTCCACTCACTTCTATATCCAGCCAGCTTCAGGTGACACTTCAGAATGAAAGAAGCGCACAGGAATACCAGCAGGTGCTCCATTCCATTCATGAAGACGTACAGCAGATGGGACAGCTCACAAAAAGCCTGCTTGAAATTGCTAAAACCGGAACGCAGGGGACAATAGAACTCAGGGAAGTACGGATAGACGAAGTGTTGCTGAAGGTGATTGGTGATGTAAAAAAAATGAATCAGGAATACGAAGTCGCTCTTAATTTCGGTGTTCTCCCTGAAGATGAAAAAAGTTGCATGGTCTTCGGGAATGTCGACCTGTTGTACAGCGCGTTAAAGAATATCATTGAAAACGGCTGCAAATATTCGCCCGATAAAAGATCAATAGTTGAACTTTCCTTCCGTGAATTTGATATCGTGATCAGGGTGATGAACAAGGGAGACGTAATTGCAGAAGAAGAGATCGAACAGATATTTCAACCATTTTTCAGATCGGCCACTACAACTGAGGTTAAAGGCTTTGGATTAGGCCTGGCCCTCGCAAGGCGAATTGTGGGTTTGCACAAAGGTGTTATCACCGTTGAATCGGACATTGAAAACGGTACCCGCTTTACCATAACGCTTCCTTCTGTTGAAAAGCTGTAGCATATTACTTTTTTAATAAGGTTTTAATCCCATCTTAATTGACGTTTAATGTTTCGCAGCCATTTTTGCACCGAGCCTGAAGGAAATGTCTGAAATAAATCCGTTAATGAGAAAAATGGTTGTGCTGGACCTGGATAACATTGTTCTCCAGGGAAAGTTTATCGATGCGTGTGCAAAGAAGTACAATTTCAAACAGGCACTTGCATTATTACGCGGAATAGATAAGAATACACTTAGCCTGGCTAGGCGCACGGCAAGTTTTTTGACAGGAAAATCTGTATACGATTTAAAAAAGATCGCCGATGATCTTTCAATAGTCCATGATATACCTGAAGTAATAAAAGAACTGAAACAGCGAAAGTATGTTGTTGGTATTATCAGCGACAGTTATGACGTTATCACAAGACATATCGCTGAAAAGATTGATGCCGATTTTGATCTCTCCTACGAACTGAAACATATAGAGGAAATTGTAACGGGCGAAGTGAACATTCCCGCCTTTTTTAATTACAGCGAAAACAGTTCATGCGATCATCCCGTTTGCAAAACAAATGCGCTACGGCATGTATGTGCGCAATACGATGTATCAATAAAGAATTGCATTGTTGTTGGTGATAATGAGAGTGATCTCTGTATGATCCGGCATGCAGGCGTTGGTGTTACCTTCTGCAGTTCCAGCGAACATTTACGGAATGTTGCCAGGAAAAATATTACAAAGCCCGCCCTGGGTGAGTTGCTTGAGTATGCACATTAAGCTTTAATGATGTTTTAATCCTGCGTTAATGCATTTTTAATGTCTCACGGCTAACTTGAGTATAAGATGCCGCTTACCGGCCAGATAAACAATATGCATAAGCTTTTTAACAACATACTTGTGCCTGTAGACAATCTGCAGTATTCAGTTAAGGCTGTTGAGAAGGCTGTTCAGTTTTCAAAGCAATTCAGTTGTGATGTTCACCTTCTTCACGCAATAGGTGATCCTATCTGGAAATTTTCTTTATCGCGTAAAATTTCAGAAAAGAAATTTCAGCTGCATGAATTGAGAGATCAGTTAGCATCGCTCCTTCCGGCAGGTTGCCTGCTGCACGCAAGCGTAGCGAACGGATCACCCGAAAAATCGATTGAAGAATATGTTGCCATTAACAGAATTGATCTTGTGATTGCGCTTAAACAGGGAGGCATGCTCGGATCGCTTAACGCACGAATGAATATCAACAGGCTAGCGGGCCGCATTGGCTGCCCTGTCCTGAGTTTGCAGTCACGGCCGTCATTCGAAGACATCAGGAATATTGTGTTGCCCGTTGGGGACAATCTTCCTTTACGAAAAATGATGCTTGCAATTTACCTGGCAAAGCAATCGAATGCTGCAATTCATCTTATAACGCTTTCGAAGAATAATGCGAGTTCTTCAAAAAGCCAGGTTTACCTCGAAAAAACCTATCAGCTGCTGAGAGAAAATACCGGGTACGCTATTAAATGCAGTACTGTTGTCGGCGAAAACATTGCTGATACTACGCTGGAATATGCGAGAAATGTTGAGGCGGATCTTATACTGGTAAATCCGGGAAGTGAATCGCTTTTATCGGGACCGATGAACAGGCTGTTCTCGAAATTTCTTTTCAATAGTTCCAGC
The DNA here is from genome assembly GCA_036402175.1 of Chitinophagaceae bacterium. Lineage (GTDB taxonomy): Bacteria > Bacteroidota > Bacteroidia > Chitinophagales > Chitinophagaceae > DASPKM01. The sequence goes on from DASWTK010000061.1 coordinate 29,226, forward strand.
ATACCGGTACTGACGGTTGCATAAACAGGATAAAATAAAATATGACAATGAAAAAGGGATTTATATTGATGATTGCACTTTGTTCTGCCTTCATCTCCCATTCTCAAACAATGGAAGATGGAAAAAAATCATTGTATTATCAAAAATGGCTGAGCGCAGAAAAAACATTTCGTGAGCTGATACGGCAGCAACCACAGAATATTGATGCGCATTACTGGCTGATGCAGGCTTTGATTGAGCAGAACAAACTGGCAGAAGCGAAACAATTGATCATTACAGCCTTTCAGCAAACTTCCGGTACAGTAAAACAGCATCCATTGCTGAATGTGGCGCAAGGTGAGCTGATGCTTCACGACAGCCTTGTTGCAGATGCTACGCAAAAGTTTGAAGAAGCTCTGAAAGATACACGTCAGAAAGATCCCGATGTGATGACCGCTATTGTACGCGCGCATCTGAACGCAAAGCGCACAGATTATGCTTACCTGCTCGATTTGCTCGAAAAGGCTGAAAAAAGAGATAAGAACAATCCGGAGATCTTTAATCTGCAGGGTGAGGTGTATCGGCGCAGCGGAGATGGTGGAAAAGCCGTACAAGCCTTTACAACGGCTCTGCAAAAAGACGAAGGTTATGCCAGGGCAGATTATAATATCGGCAGAATATACCTTACCCAGCAGAACTCCGAAATGTTCCTGAAACATTTCACGAATGCAGTACAGAAAGACCCTTCTTTCGGACCAGCGCTGTATGAACTTTACTATTACTATTACTTCAGGGACGTAAATCTTGCCAAGGATTACCTTGACAGATACATAGCGAGCCGTGACCCATCGGTTGAGAATGAATACATGCTGCTCGACCTGTTGTACGTCTCATCAAAACATACAGAAGCGCTGGAAAAGGCCAGGCGGCTGCTCGCGAAAGAAAAAGATTCCGCACAACCAAGATTGTACAAGCTGATCGCTTATAGTTACGACGCTTTGAAAGACTCGGTGAATGCGCTGGATTTTATTGGTCAATATTTTCAAAAAGCGCACGACACACAGCTTGTTGCAAGGGATTTTGAACTGAGAGCAAGTTTACTGCAGAAGTTTGGCGGGCGTGAACAGGATGCTATAGCAGATCTTGAGAAGGCTATAGCGATGGATACAGTGGCAAAGAACAAGGCAGATTATATGGCCGACCTGGCTGCTATTTTTAAAAGAATGGGTGATAAAAGCCGGGAAGCACACTGGCTTGGGCAACTCTACCAGGTAAAGGAAGATCCAACGAACCTTGACCTTTACTATTGGGGATTAGCTCATTATTCAGCCCAGGAATACCCGCAGGCGGATACGGTCTTTGGCCTGTACACAGAAAAATATCCTGATCACATTCATGGTTTCTACTGGAGAGCAAAATCAACAGCGTTGATCGATACTTCTATGGAATTGGGATTGGCAGTTCCTCACTACAAAAAAGTAATTGAGCTTGCTGCACCGGATTCCATCAAAAACAAAACGCTTCTGATCCAGGCATATGGTTATGTGGGAGCCTATGAAGCAAATGTTCAGAAGGATTTTGAAGAGGCACTCGCCCATTTTGATAAGATACTGGAGCTCGATCCCCAAAATGCAGATGCACTGAAGTATAGCGATATCCTTAAAAAATGGGTAAAGAATGAATCAGGGCCCGACGGAAATAAAGCGAATACAAATAAGCCTGAACTGGAAAATAAACAATGATTTTTTTGGTGTTTTTTTAGTTGACAGATGGAAGGGCGATCGAAAGATCGCTCTTTTTTATGCCTGATGATCAAAGCCTTACCATGATTTTTTGTCAATCTGACAGCGATTTGGAAAAATACCTGAACAGCCTTCACCGGACCTTCACAGAAGGTTCACTGAAGGTTCACTGGAGGAACATTTTGTCACATGATCCGTTTTCCGACTGTGGATAAGATGTTTTTATCCATTTTTCAAGATTCACCTGATTTTTTTGTAATTTCATACGGTTGCTTGCTATAGCCTTAGAAAAATCATAGTGTTTCATCATTTTATTGAAAACAATCTATCGGCTTATGGCGGGCAGCGGTCTTTATCATCCTTCTTTTGAGCACGACTCGTGCGGTATAGGTTTCGTAGCTAACATAAGGGGCAACAAATCGCACCAGGTAATTTCCGATGCGCTTACTGTGCTTGAGAACATGGAGCATCGCGGCGCGTGCGGTTGTGAAAACAATACGGGCGATGGCGCGGGCATTTTACTTCAGACTCCTCACGAATTCTTTTTTGAAGAATGTTTAAAACTGGGTGTACACCTTCCTGCATTCGGGAAATATGGTGTTGCTGTAATTTTCTTTCCGAAAGAGATCCGTTTGCGTGAAGAATGCAGAGATATTTTCAACCGCAGCGCTGAAAAGCTTGGACTCGAAATACTTGCTTACAGAAAGGTTCCGGTAAATGCCGAAGGCATTGGACCTACAGCCTTGTCGGTTGAACCTGAGATCGAACAGGTTTTTATAGCGTGCCCCGATCATATTCATCGCCCCGATGATTTTGAACGCAAGTTGTTTGTCCTTCGTAATTATGCGGGACATATTATTACCCAAACAGTAAAAAAAGACGCGACAGGTTTTTATGTTGCTTCCATCTCTTATAAGACTGTAGTTTATAAAGGCCAGCTGACCAGCATGCAGGTGCGTAATTATTTTCCAGACCTCAGTAATAAGCGGGTTGTTTCTGCATTCGGTCTCGTTCACTCAAGGTTTGCAACCAATACTTTTCCTTCGTGGAAACTTGCGCAGCCATTCCGGTTCATTGCGCACAACGGAGAGATCAATACACTCCAGGGCAACCTGAACTGGCTTAGAACAAGTGAGAAAGGATTTGTTTCTCCCTACTTCAGCAAGGAAGAAATGGATATGCTCCTTCCGATCATAGCAGAAGGTCAGTCAGATTCAGCCTGTCTCGACAACATGATAGAACTGCTTACACTTAGCGGTCGTTCATTACCAGAAGTGATGATGATGCTGATACCCGAAGCCTGGGATGGCAATGAACAGATGGATCCTGTGAGAAAAGCATTTTATGAATATCACGCGTCGATGATGGAGCCCTGGGATGGCCCCGCTTCCATTTCATTTACAGATGGAAAAATAATCGGCGCAACGCTCGACAGGAATGGCCTTAGGCCCTCAAGATATTGCGTTACGCACGACGAAAGGGTCATCATGGCTTCTGAAACCGGTGTGCTACCCGTAGATCCTTCGATGATCAGGGAGAAAGGAAGACTACAGGCAGGCAGGATGTTTGTGGTTGACCTGGAGCAGGGACGCATCATTAGTGACGAAGAATTAAAACAAAATATTTGCTCCCAGAAACCTTATGGTGAGTGGTTGAACAAATACAAGATCCGTCTCGAAGAGTTACCTCCACCTCGGATCATGTTCACCCAACTCGAACACGATCAGATCTACAAGTATCAGCAGGCATGTGGTTATACAACCGAGGATCTGGATACCATCATCGCGCCAATGGCCCTGGATGGGAAAGAACCCGTTGGCTCCATGGGAAGCGATGTTCCGCTTGCAGTACTGAGCGATCAGCCGCAACACCTCAGCAGTTATTTCAAACAACTGTTCGCACAGGTAACAAACCCTCCGATTGATCCGATTCGCGAAAGACTTGTAATGTCGCTCGCCACATTCATCGGTAATATCGGCAACCTGCTGGTAGAAGATCCGCTCACCTGTCATACCGTCGCGTTAAAACATCCGATACTCGACAATCACGAGCTTGAAAAGCTCAGAAGCATCGATACCGGCATCTTCCAGGCGAAAACATTGCAGACATATTTCCGTGCCGACGGTCAGCCAGGATCACTGAAAAAAGGTCTCGACAGGTTATGCCGTTATGCCGAAGATGCAGTGAACGATGGCTTTGAAGTGCTGATCTTATGTGATCGCGCGGTAGATTCCGATCATGCTTCCATACCATCATTGCTTGCAACAGCAGCGGTGCATCATCACCTCATCCGCAAAGGAATGCGTGGTCAGGTTGGATTGGTGGTAGAAGCGGGTGACGTTTGGGAAGTGCATCACTTTGCGTGTCTCATCGGATTTGGCGCCACCGCCATCAACCCTTATCTCGCGCTTGCCAGCATTCGCGATCTGAAAGAGAACGGCAAATTGCAGACGTCTTATGATGATGATCAGTTAAAAAAGAACTATATCAAAGCAGTGAACGATGGGCTGCTTAAAGTTTTTTCAAAAATGGGGATATCAACGCTCCAGTCGTATCAGGGAGCACAGATATTCGAGATAATCGGTCTCGGAAACGAAGTGGTAGAGAAATATTTTACTGGTACGGTTTCCAGGATCGGTGGATTGAACCTCGATGAAATTGCCAGGGAAACGCTTGCGAAGCATTATTTCGCTTTCATTAAAAAAGACCTTGCATCCGACCGGCTGCCAACAGGTGGAATTTATCAATGGAAACGCAAGGGGGAATTTCATTTATTCAACCCGCAGACAATTCACCTTCTTCAGTATTCTACTAGACTGAATGATTATGCGTTGTTCAAAAAATATTCAGCGCTGATCAATGATCAGGAAGAAAAAGCCTGCACGCTGCGAAGTTTGTTCCGGTTCCGGCACAACAGGCCTTCCATTTCAATTGATGAAGTGGAGCCTGCTGAAAATATTTATAAAAGATTCGCGACTGGCGCTATGTCGTTCGGTTCCATTTCATGGGAAGCGCATTCCACACTTGCGATTGCAATGAACAGGCTTGGAGGTAAAAGCAATACGGGTGAAGGTGGAGAAGATGAAGTAAGATACGATCGGTTGCCGAACGGCGACTCCATGCGTTCATCGATCAAGCAGGTTGCTTCGGCAAGGTTCGGAGTAACAAGTTTGTATCTCACGGAAGCCGATGAATTACAAATTAAAATGGCGCAGGGTGCAAAACCCGGAGAAGGCGGACAACTACCTGGCGACAAAGTAGATGAATGGATCGGAAAGATCCGGCATTCCACGCCTGGAGTTGGATTAATATCACCCCCTCCGCATCATGATATTTATTCAATTGAAGACCTTGCGCAATTAATATTTGATCTCAAAAATGCAAATCGCGCAGCCCGTATCAGTGTAAAGCTAGTATCAAAAGCAGGAGTCGGCACCATAGCCGCGGGAGTTGCAAAAGCAAAGGCCGACGTGATCCTGATTTCAGGCCACGACGGAGGAACGGGCGCTTCGCCTATCAGTTCTATCAAACATGCCGGACTTCCATGGGAACTTGGCCTTGCCGAAACGCATCAGACGCTGGTGCGTAACAGGCTTCGCAGTCGTGTTATTGTACAGGCCGACGGACAAATGCGAACAGGAAGGGACATTGCCATCGCGGCATTGCTGGGAGCAGAAGAATGGGGAATCGCAACCGCTGCATTGATTGTTGAAGGTTGTATCATGATGCGCAAATGCCATCTCAATACCTGTCCGGTTGGTGTAGCAACCCAGGATCCCGAACTGCGCAAGCGGTTTAAAGGTGACCCCGAACACGTCATCAACTTTTTTAAGTTCATAACACAGGAGCTTCGCGAGATCATGGCTACGCTTGGATACAGAACGGTGAATGAAATGATCGGTCAGGCAGACGCGCTTGAGGTAAAAGATTCATTCAATCACTGGAAGCATAGCAGGATTGACCTCTCTCCTGTTCTTTACAGGGAGCCGGCTTCACTCTATACAGGTCTTTATAAAAAAGAAGAGCAGGATCACGGACTGGAGGAAGTGCTTGACTGGAAACTGCTGGAAACCGCGCAACCCGCATTGGAAGATCAGCAAAAGGTATTTGCCACTTTTGCGATCAGGAATACCGATCGCACAACAGGTTCAATACTGTCCAATGAAATCACAAAACGATATCGTTCTGCCGGATTGCCTGATAACACCATTCATTTTAAATTTCACGGAACTGCAGGACAAAGCTTTGGCGCTTTTACTACAAAAGGAATGACGCTTGAACTGGAAGGCGACGCAAATGATTATTTCGGAAAAGGTTTGAGTGGCGCACGGCTTGTAATCTATCCTTCTACCAGAAGTTCATACATACCGGAAGAAAATATCATAATCGGCAACGTTGCTTTTTATGGCGCAACATCAGGCGAAGCATTCATACGTGGCCGGGCGGGAGAAAGGTTCTGCGTCCGCAATTCGGGTGTGAACGCTGTTGTTGAAGGAGTAGGCGACCATGGATGTGAATACATGACAGGTGGAAGGGTTGTTATTCTTGGAAATACAGGCAGAAATTTCGCCGCAGGCATGAGTGGAGGACTGGCATATGTATACGATGTGAAAGGAAATTTCAGAATGAATTGCAACCAGGATATGGTGGACCTGGAGCCATTAAATGAAGCCGATTCAGTTGAACTGTACGACATGATCAGCAGGCATCATGCATTTACCAACAGCCTGGTTGCACGATTTGTGCTGGATGATTTTGAATACCAGGTTCAGCATTTCATCAAAGTATATCCCAAAGATTATAAGCGGGTACTTGAGGCGGCTGGCAATCTTAAAATTGTCAGAGCAGAAAATAAATAATTAATCAGCAAAAACATTCGCGTTGAGCAAGCAAACAGGCTTCATGCAATTTCAAAGGGAACTTCCTCAAAAGGAACCGGTAGCACAGCGGTTGCAGCATTATAATGAGTTTGTTGAAAGGTATAGCCATGAAAAGCTCAACCAGCAATCTGCGCGATGCATGAATTGCGGTGTTCCTTTCTGCCATAATGGATGTCCGTTAGGGAACCTGATACCGGAATTCAATGATGCGGTTTACAGAAATAACTGGAAAGAAGCCTACCAGGTGCTGGCTGCAACCAATAATTTCCCTGAATTCACCGGCCGTATCTGCCCCGCTCCCTGCGAATCAGCCTGCGTGCTTGGCATAAATCAGCCCGCGGTTGCCATTGAAGAGATCGAGAAACACATCATTGAAATTGCATTTGATAACGGCTTTGTACAACCGAAATGTCCTGCAGTCAGGACAGGTAAGAAAATAGCTGTGATCGGTTCAGGGCCTGCAGGGCTTGCTGCTGCGGCGCAACTCAACTATGCGGGTCATACCGTAACAGTATTTGAAAGGGATGACGCGCCTGGTGGATTGTTGCGCTATGGCATTCCGGATTTTAAGCTGGAAAAATGGGTGGTCGACCGCAGGATCTCACTGCTTGAGGAGGAAGGAATTATTTTCCGTTGCAATGCCAATGTAGGCGTGAATGTGAACATACAGGATCTGCTACGCGAATACCAGGCTATAATACTTGCTGGCGGGTCTACCGTTCCGCGCGATCTGAAAATTCCCGGCCGGGAACTGAATGGGGTTCATTATGCAATGCATTTCCTGAAACAGCAGAATAAAAGAGTGGCCGGCAAAGAAGCCATCGCTGAAGAAAGTATTGAAAGTAATATGCTTCAACATCAGATCACTGCCGATGGAAAAAATGTTGTGGTCATAGGTGGTGGCGATACAGGCAGCGACTGCGTAGGTACTTCCAACAGGCAGGGAGCTTTATCAGTTACTCAATTTGAATTACTACCCAGGCCTCCAGAGTCAAGAACGTTGTTAATGCCATGGCCAACTTATCCAATGGTTTTGAAAACTTCCACTTCGCATGAAGAAGGATGTGAACGCCGATGGGCAGTTGACACAAAAGAGTTCATTCACGACGGAAAAGGCAATGTGAAGGCATTGAAGGTCGTGGAACTTGAATGGTCATCTGCGGAGCCGGGAAAATCAGCTGGATTCAAAGAGATACCTGGAAGCGAGCGGGTTCTTGCGGCCGACCTGGTCTTACTGGCAATGGGATTTGTACATCCGCAGTATAATGGCTTACTTGAACAACTTGGCGTGGAACTCGACGCAAAGGGAAATGTAAAAGCAACTGAAAGTTCTTATCAGACCAACATACAAAAGATTTTCACAGCCGGGGATATGCGCAGAGGACAATCATTGGTTGTTTGGGCTATCAGCGAAGGAAGAGAATGTGCCCGCAAAGTTGATGAATACCTGAAAGCAGGCATTTCCCGACTGGAATCAAAGGATCAGAACTTATTGCAGCTTTCCGCCTGAGCTGTATCCCTCTTATTAATCAAAGTCGCATTTCTAATTTCTCAATACCGTGAAAAAAATCCACTTTTTTTCACATTCACCGAATTTTTGAATTAGAAGTTTTCTACTCATTTACAGAGGTAACCCATTGTTTTATAAATAATACAATCAATTTACCCACTAATATTATTATTTTTAATAATGTTGATAATTTCGATAGATTCAAGCAAAATATTGCCTATTTTAGTGGAATAATATCAAATTATATTTATAATTAATATTAATAACTAAAACTCACCTGTATGCCAAAGATCACCGTTAAACAGGTAGCACCCTTTCTGGTGTTGGCCGTATTCGCAGTAGCATCCCTTTTTGTTCCCAGTCTGCCTAATTTTAATGATGAAGGAAAATACAGCGCAGCAGATATTACCTGGATCATTGTAGCAACTGCGCTCGTATTCCTGATGACTCCCGGACTGGCTTTCTTTTACGGTGGCATGGTTCACAGGAAAAACGTGATCTCTACAATGATAAAAAGCGTTGTAGCTGCCGGAGTAGTAAGCATACTCTGGATCCTGGTTGGATTCAGCCTCTCTTTTGGTGAAAGCATTGGCGGCTTTATCGGCAATCCTTCGACCCACTTCTTCTTTAAAGGCGTTACTTCCGGAGCACCCTGGAGCCTGGCCCCTACTATACCACTTGCACTGTTTGCCCTTTTCCAATTAATGTTCGCCATTATAACTCCCGGGCTGGTTGTTGGAGCAGTTGCTGAACGTATCCGATTTACTTCATATATATTGTTTATCGCCCTCTTCAGTTTATTGGTTTATGCGCCAATTGCACACTGGACCTGGCATCCTGAAGGATTTCTGTTTAAAATGGGGGTTCTCGATTTTGCGGGAGGAACGGTTGTGCATATTTCAGCGGGTTGCGCAGCGCTTGCCGGAGCATTGGTATTAAAACGCAGGCAGTCGCATATTGAAAAGCGTGAAATCCCGCCTGCAAATATTCCATATGTACTTATCGGTACAGGTTTACTGTGGTTTGGCTGGTTTGGATTCAATGGAGGTTCAGCCCTCGGTTCCAATGCCCTTGCAGTTTCTGCTTTTGCAACCACTAACACAGCCGCCGCCGCCGCAGGTTTATCATGGATGTTCTTCGATGTGCTTCGGGGCAAAAAACCTTCAGTGCTGGGCTTTTGTATAGGAGCGGTGGTTGGACTTGTTGCTATAACGCCCGCAGCCGGATTTGTAGCAATACCTCAAAGTATTTTTATAGGTGTTGTAGCAGCTATCATTTCAAATATCGCGGTATACTATAAAACGAAATCCAAACTCGACGACACCCTCGATGTATTCCCCTGCCATGGTATTGGTGGTATGGTAGGAATGCTGATGACCGGTCTGCTTGCAACCAAGGCTGTAAACAGCGCGGGAAACGATGGACTGTTCTTTGGTAATGGCGCGTTCTTCGTTACGCAACTCAAAGCAATGCTGATAGTAGTGGCCTACAGTTTTGCAGTCTCTTTTGTGATCTTCAAATTCATCAATTATCTATTGCCGATAAGGGTAACATCCGAAGAAGAAGAACTCGGACTTGACGCAACCCAGCATAATGAAAAATACCTGCAGGGTACATTATTACTGCATGGCAATGGAAAACTGAAAGAAACACTCGTCGAAGCAGAAATTGACCAATAGAAAAAGGTACAGCATAAATGATATAAGCTTCTGGTAAAAGTTTTATATCGCCGTACCCTTTTCTCTTAACATTAAAATCTATAGCAATGTTACAAAAAACTTTCGCTACTGGCATTCTTTTGTCCAGTTTTATGGCAGCTTACACGCAGGATTTAACGAAACTTACAGACCCCTCTTCCCCTTCTCAAACAAATGAAATCAGCGCTCCTCCAGATAAGGTCCCGGCCTTAACTTTTTCGGGATCCGCCGATGTTTATTACAGATTTGATTTTGCAAAATCGAGGTTCAACAATCTCACAAGTTTTACAAACTCACATAATTCATTTGAGTTGGGAATGGCTTCCGCAAAACTGGAATACAAAACAGGAAAAGTCAGTATGGTTGCCGACCTGGGATTTGGAAAAAGAGCAACAGAATTTTCGTACAACGACAACGGAATAGCCGCAGCAATCAAACAATTGTATATTACTTACTCCCCGGCCGATTGGATTAAATTCACAGGTGGCAGTTTTGCAACACATGTTGGATATGAGCTGGTTGATCCACAGCTGAATCGCAACTATAGCATGTCGTATATGTTCACAAACGGACCTTTCTTTCACACCGGTGTGAAATCTGACCTTACATTCGGCAAACACGGCTTTATGATCGGCCTGGCAAATCCTACCGATCTGAAAGCTGTTCCCGATGGCGTGATCAATAAAAAATTTCTGCTTGCACAGTACAGCCTCGCATTTAATGACAATACAAAACTGTATTTTAATTACGTAGGAGGAAAATCGCCCGATACTTCCCGGTCCGATCAGTTTGATCTGGTTGTCACGAGTAAGCTGGGCGACAAATTTGGAATCGGATATAACGGAACCGTCGCCAGCGTACACCAATGGGATGGAGCAAAAAATGCTGGCGGACAAAGCTGGTGGGGTTCTGCACTCTATCTGAATTATGACCCGAAAGACTGGCTCGGGCTCACATTAAGAGGAGAATACTTCAACGACGACAATCAACTCAAAATGTTCGGTGCTGCGTCAGAAGGTGGAAACATTTTCGCTACAACACTATCAGCAAACTTCAAGATCAATTCGCTGATAATAATACCTGAGATAAGGGTCGACCGCGCAAGCGATAAAATATTCAGTAATAAAAACGGAAGTCCATCTGCTTCAGCCGGGAGTTTCCTGGTAGCTGCAGTATATCCGTTCTGATTTTAACTTTTTCATATGGCAAGCAATCGTTCGCCCTCCATGTCTATGGGGGGCTCTTTTTAACAGCACCTGTTACCAACATTTATTAATGCATGGCAGTGCTATGACAATAAAAATGTTTTTCAAATTGTTTTTGTTCTTATATTTGTTTTCTATCTGACTTCATAATTCATGCGCTTATTTGCCATATATAATTTTTCTCTTTGTTGTAACAGCAAGTGTTGTTGTTGCTAAGATGGCAATTGTCAAATGGTTCCCCTTTCATTTTTTCGTTCCAGGAATTTATTTAACCAGAAATGGCGCATTCACTACAAACAAATATCGAAGCATTATTACCCAGGATTAGTCAGCTTGACCTTCCCGGTTCAATGCAGTTACTGGCAGAACAGTTTCCTGGCAGAGTAACTTTCTCATCAAGTTTCAGCTTCGAAGATCAGGCGATCACTCATGCGATTGCGACCAACAATTTACCCGTCAGCATATTTACATTGGATACAGGACGGCTGTTCGCCGAAACATATTCTGTATGGAGCAGTACCAATGAACGTTACAAGACTTTTATCAAAGCATATTATCCTGCGCACGACCAACTGGAGGAGTTCATTGCAGCCAAAGGGCCAAATGCTTTTTATGAATCCGTTGAGAACAGGAAAACATGTTGCTACATCAGGAAAGTTGAGCCATTAAAAAGAGCGCTGGCAGGAAATGCGGTATGGATCACCGGACTAAGAAGCGAACACTCGGTAGCCAGGCATGACCTTCCAATACTTGAATGGGATGAAAGCAACGCAATCATCAAATATCATCCTTTGCTGCACTGGACCACAGAAGAAGTCCGAAATTACATCAGCAAACACCACATACCCTATAATGCTTTGCACGACAGAGGATTTGTAAGTATAGGATGCGCTCCCTGTACAAGAGCAATCCTGCCCGGAGAAGATTTCAGAGCAGGAAGGTGGTGGTGGGAAGATAGCAGTAAAAAAGAATGCGGGCTTCATGTAAATGAGCCGGCGCAGGTAACAGGATACAATAAATAAAATAATATGAACCGATACAGATTGGATTATCTGGATCAACTTGAATCAGAGGCAATTCACATCCTGAGGGAAGTAGCCGGGCAGTTTGAAAGGCCTGCGCTTTTATTCAGTGGAGGTAAAGATTCTATAACACTGGTTCATCTTTCGCTCAAAGCTTTTCGTCCTGGTAAATTACCATACCCGCTTGTTCATATCGATACCGGTCACAATTTTCCCGAAGCCCTTCAGTTCAGGGACCAGCTGGCGGAAAGTATTGGTGAAAAACTCATCGTGCGTAAAGTCGAAGATACTATCCGCGAACGGCAGCTAAGCGAGCCCGTTGGAAAATTCGCCAGCAGAAATGCATTGCAAACATTCACCCTTCTTGATACCATTGAAGAATTTCAGTTCGACGCCTGCATCGGCGGAGCGAGAAGAGATGAGGAAAAGGCGAGAGCCAAGGAAAGAATATTTTCTGTCAGGGATGAATTTGGTCAATGGGATCCAAAACTGCAACGTCCGGAATTATGGGATACTTACAATGGTAAAATTCATAAAGGCGAAAACGTCAGAGTGTTTCCCATCAGCAACTGGACAGAGTTGGATATCTGGAATTATATCAGGCGTGAGAACATATCACTGCCTTCAATTTATTTCGCGCATGACCGCGAAGTGCTTGAACACGAAGGGCAACTGGTAGCTGTTTCTGATTTCATCCGTATCGATCCGTCGGACAGCATCAGCAAAAAGAAAGTGCGTTACCGCACCGTAGGCGATATGACCTGTACCGCTGCGGTAGAATCCGACGCTTCATCGCTGGACGATATCATCAGAGAGATCACTGCCACAAAAACCAGTGAACGCGGTGAAACCAGAATAGACGACAAAGTATCTGAAGCTGCCATGGAAGACCGCAAAAAGAACGGTTATTTCTGATTAGGATTTTGAATTTTTCATTTTACATTTTACATTTTTAAAATGGACCTTCTACGCTTTATAACTGCCGGCTCTGTTGACGATGGAAAAAGCACCCTCATCGGCCGGTTACTATACGATAGCAAATCAATTATGATCGATCAGCTGCAGGCAATTGAACAGCAGAGCAGGAATAAACAGGATGGTGAAATCGACCTGGCGCTGCTTACAGACGGGCTGCGTGCGGAAAGGGAACAGGGTATTACTATCGATGTTGCCTATAAGTATTTCTCTACTCCCAAGCGAAAATTCATCATTGCGGATGCTCCCGGCCATATTCAATACACACGAAACATGGTTACGGGCGCGTCAACGGCCGACCTGATCATAATACTTGTAGACGCCCGCAACGGAGTGGTGGAGCAAACCAGGCGACATTCAATCATAGCTTCACTGCTGAACATACCCCATGTTGTGGTAGCTGTGAATAAAATGGATATGGTAAAATATTCGCAGGATGTGTTCAACAACATTGTGATTGATTATGCAGAAGTGGCCAGGTCACTCGGACTGAAAGACGTCACTTACATACCTATCAGTGCGCTCACCGGTGAGAACATCGTAGAAAAAAGTGAGGCGATGCCTTGGTTCGAAGGCGAAGCGCTTTTGCATCAGCTGGAGAATATACAGTTACAATCAGACATCAATCTCACGCACGGAAGATTTCCGGTTCAATATGTGATCCGTCCGCAAACTCCTGAGCTGCACGATTACCGTGGTTATGCCGGAAGAATACTCAGTGGCATCTATCGCAAAGGAGATAAAGTAGTGGTCCAACCCGCCGGAATAGAATCCGTTATCAGGTCAATTGAAATATCCGGCCAGGAAACAGAAGAGGCATTTGCTACACAAAGCGTGGTCATACACCTCGAAGATGATGTGGATGTAAGTCGCGGCGACCTCATTGTGCATACAGATAATCAGCCTGCCATAGCACAGGAGCTGCAGGTATTTATCTGCTGGATGGACAACAAACCCCTGAAAGCGGGAAATAAATATTCATTGCAATTGAATAGCCGCAGGGTTAGATGCATGGTTAAATCCATTGAATACAGGCTTGATGTAAATTCTCTGCAGCAGGAAGACGCGAATGGTACTGCGGCATTGAACGATATTATCCGCGCGACAATACGAACAGCCTCCCCCATTGCATACGACACTTATCAGTCGATACGGATGAATGGTGGAGCAATCCTGATAGATGAAACAAGTTATGTGACCGTAGCTGCGGTAATGATACAATGACCAGCCAATGTTTGAACAGCATCATAAAAGGAAAGTGATCATTGCCGGCGCGGGACCCGGCGATCCCGACCTGCTCACCATAAAAGCAGCTGGCTGGCTGCAGCGCGCTGATGTTGTAATTACAGACAGGCTTGTAAGTAAACTTATCCTGGATCGATATGTCAGCAGCGACGCGGAGATCATTTACGCGGGAAAACAAGGTGGTCGCGCTGCTTCAACACCACAATCCGAGATCAATGAATTGCTGGTTTTCCACGCAATGAAGAACAAGCTTGTTGTCAGGCTGAAAGGTGGGGACGTTTCAGTATTCTCCAACATTCTCGACGAACTGGCGACCCTTACAAAGTACAATATTCCATATGAGATCGTACCCGGCATAACCGCCGCGTCAGGCGCATCGGCCTATACCGGCATACCGCTTACTGCAAGAGGATATGCCACTGCCGTTAGGTTCCTTACTTATTACAAATCGGATGTCATTTCGGATGATCAGTGGAAACAACTCTCTCAAACGGACGATACGCTGGTATTTTATATGTCGTCCGAATCTCTTGGTACCGTAGTTGAAAAACTGGTGTCCAATAATATTAATACTGAAAAATGGGTAGCGGTGATAGAGCAGGCAACAACACCGCACCAGCACGTGTACACCTGCAGCGTTAATGATTATGTGAACAGGTATGGCAGCAGGTCGTACATTTCTCCGTCACTGGTGATCATTGGAAAGGTAGTGTCCCTTTATCAGCAGTTCGCCTGGTTGATGAACAAAGAAACGGCTGATGAGTATTTTGATCCTGTTCACGGAAAATGGATCGCAACAAAGCAGAATGTCGCGAGAGCCTGATAAATTTTTAATTGTGAGCTATGCTGCTACAGAATAAATTAAAAACATTCCTGGAATTGATCGGCGCTTCAACCAACGAAGAGCTGATCTGGATGAATGGATACCTCTCTGGAATTGTATCGAAAAATCACGAACCCAAACCGGTCGTTTCGGGAAATCAGCTTGCAGGAAAGATCACGATAGCTTATGGAACCGAAACCGGCCATTCGAAAAAACTGGCAGCGGAGTTTGCAGCAAAAGCGAAAAAGCATGGCATCCAGGCGAAACTTGTAAGTCTTGACCAGTATAAAACAACTGACCTCTCAAAGGAAAATTATTTTCTTACCATCATAAGTACACACGGTGAAGGTGAACCGCCTGCCGCCGCAAAAAAATTTTATGATCACATCCACCAGAACGGGTTCAGGCTTGAAAAATTAAAATATGGTGTGCTTGCGCTGGGTGATACGGCTTATCCCTTATTCTGCAAGGCCGGCGAAGATGTGGACTCCCAATTACACAAACTCGGCGGGCAACGGATCGTAGCGCTTCAGAAATGCGATGTGGATTATGAAACTGAAGCAGGTGATTGGTTCAATGAAGTCCTTTCAAAATTGTCAGGCAACGCCGAAACAGCTGGCCGCACATTACCTGCAACAATCCCGGCAAAAAGAACTTCCGGCAAAACCATCTATAAAGGCAGGGTGCTGTCAAATATCAATCTTAACGACCGTGGTTCGGATAAACAAACCCACCACATAGAAATTGCAGCCGAAGGCGTATCATACCTTCCGGGCGATTCATTAGGTGTTGTTCCCGGGAACCCAACTGGCGTTACGGAAGCCGTGATTGCACTTGGCGGAGTACCACATGATAAAGTCATTACTTATCGCAATGAATCTTTTTCATTATTCAATCTGCTGAAAAAGAAATTGAACATCCAGCACCTGCCAGGCCGGGTGATACAGCAATATTCAGCCATCGTTCAGCAGGATATCCCTTCAACACGAATGGGGCTTTACGATCTTTTGAAGATCTATCCTGTAAATGGCCCGGCGCAGTTTGAGGAAGTCATCAGTATACTTGAGCCCATAACTCCCCGGTTATATTCCATTTCTTCTTCTCCGGATGCGCATGAAGGTGAGGTGCATCTTACAGTAGCCCGCGACACTTTTACAGTGAATGAAGAACTGAAACACGGGTTGTGCTCCGATTACCTCTGCTGCCTTCCCGTTGATTCGGTCTTTGATTTTTATATTCATAAAAATGATCAGTTCAGGTTACCCGATGATGATACTTCAATCATTATGATCGGACCCGGAACCGGGGTAGCCCCATTCCGTTCGTTCATAACACATCGTGATGCGACCGGGGCTTCCGGCCGGAACTGGCTTTTCTTTGGCGACAGGCACTTCACCTCCGATTTCCTTTACCAGACGGAAATGCAGAATTGGGTTCAAACGGGAGTATTAACAAAGATCAACCTGGCATTTTCGAGAGACCAGTCCGAAAAAATATATGTTCAGCATAAGATGCTGGAGCATGGAGCGGAAATTTATGACTGGTTAAGTTCAGGCGCAAGGGTGTACGTGTGCGGCGCGAAGGAGCCAATGAGTACGGATGTTGAGCATACACTGCTCGCAATTATTAAACAGCATGGTAAACACAACATCGGGCAGGCTGAAGCCTACCTTGAAGAACTGAAGGCCGAAGGAAGATATCTGAAAGATGTTTATTAAATCATTCTGATGAGCAATCCATCTCCGATAGAAAAGATCAAAAAGGAAAGCGACGGCTTACGCGGTACCATTACAGGAAGCCTGAAAGAAGAGATCACCGGTTCGATCAGTGATGACGACCAGGCTGTGATCAAATTTCATGGAATGTACCAGCAGGATGACCGTGACCGCCGCGATGAACGGGCTGAGAAAAAACTTGAACGGCTTTATTCCTTCATGATAAGATTGCGATTACCCGGAGGATTTCTCACTTCGGACCAATGGATAGCTACGCACCATATTGCGGGAGATTATTCAACAGGAGTAATAAAGATCACAACCAGGCAGACAGTTCAGCTTCATGGATTATTAAAATCGAAGATCAAACCTACCATCCAGGCTTTCAGTCAGGCGAAGCTCGATTCAATTGCAACCTGCGGCGATATCAACCGGAACGTGGTCTGCAGCTCGCATCCAAAGCAATCGCCTGTTCATGAAGAGGTGTTCAGGTACGCCGACAGGATAAGCACGATGCTTATGCCGAAAACCCGCGCTTATTACGAGATCTGGCTTGATGAGGAAAAAATAGCGGATAAAAAAGACGAAGAGGATCCATTATACCAGGATCATTACCTTCCACGGAAGTTCAAGATCGCTATCGCAATCCCACCGAATAATGACGTGGATGTTTTCGCGAACGATATCGGCCTGATAGCTGTTATTGAGAAAGGCGAATTAAAAGGATTCAATATCGCAGTCGGAGGCGGGCTTTCAACCACGCATGGTAATCCTGCGACTTATGCAAGGCTTGGTACCGTGATTGGTTTTACAGGAAGTGAGGAAAAAACTTTAAAAGCTATATATGAAATTCTCACTATCCAGCGCGATCATGGCAACCGTAGCGACAGAAAGCTGGCGAGGTTGAAATATACGCTGGATCAATATGGAGTTGATTGGTTCAGGGAAGAGCTGGAAAGAAGGATTGGCTTTCCGTTGGAAAAGCCCAAACCCTATCAGTTCACTGAGCGCACCGATTATTTCGGCTGGCAAAAAAGCGATGATGGATCGTGGCATTATACTGTGTTTGTTGAGAATGGACGGGTGCTGGATGATGAAAAGCTCTCTTTAAAAACTGCGCTGCTGGAAGCCGCAAAAACCGGCAAGGTCAATTTCAGATTCACCTGTAACCAGAATGTTATACTGGCGGATATTAAAGAAGATGACAAACAGCAGATCAATAATATTCTTGAACAATTCAATATCCTGAAGCATACCGAAGGATCTTCGGTCATCAGGAAGAACTCCATGGCGTGTGTTGCGTTGAACACCTGTCCGCTTGCATTGGCCGAAGGTCAGCGTTACCTGCCGGAGCTCATCACAAAGATTGAGCCCTTGCTTCAAAAACATAACCTCTCTAACGATGATATCATTATCAGGATGACAGGTTGCCCGAATGGATGCGCACGGCCTTATGTGGCAGAGATTGGATTTGTTGGAACGGCTTATGGTCGTTACAACATGCACCTCGGGGGTGATCATGAAGGAGAACGGTTAAATAAAATTTACAAAGAGCAGCTGGATGAGGCTGCGATTCTGGAAGAACTGGATGGATTGTTCTCAGTTTACAGTCTGGAACGGAGAACAGGCGAAAGTTTTGGAGATTTTTCAGTACGAAAACAATGGATCAACTGAATCGGAATATGAAAAAAGGATTTGTATTAATGGCGCTGCTGTCTTTGTTCTCCGGAATACTCAATGCGCAAAAGCAGACAACGCATCTGCAACAACTTTGGCTGGCGTATTTCAACCAGACCAGGCTGTCGGATAAATGGGGAATCTGGTTTGACGCGCACCTGCGCACCAAAGATGATTTTACTGACGATCTTTCAACTGCAATCGGCAGGATAGGCCTCACCTACTACCTGAACGATAACACCAAGCTTACTGCAGGTTATGCATATGTAAATCATTTTCCAGCGGATAATCATGCAAATATTTCGAGACCTGAGCACCGGCCCTGGCAGCAGATCCAGTGGCATACGAAGTATCCGAAGGTCAGGCTGATGCAATACCTGCGACTGGAAGAAAGATACCGGCGGAAAGTGCTGAACAACGATGAACTGGATGATGGCCATAATTTCAATTACCGGATCAGGTACAATTTTTTCCTGAATGTCCCCTTTGGCAAAAAACCTTTTGCGCCCCGAACGTTTTCTTTCATCGCCAATGATGAAGTACACGTAAACCTGGGAAAGGAGGTAACTTATAATTATTTCGATCAGAACCGGTTTTTCGTGGGATTTGGATATCATACCAGTCCGCAGGATCATTTGCAATTCGGGTATATGAACGTATTTGTTCAGTTACCCGAGGGTAACAGGTACAGGAATATTCATGCGGTGAGATTATTCTATGTACATAACATCGATATAAGAAAGAAATGATGACATCCTGATCTCCGTCAATCAGAATGTAAATTGAAAAAATTACTGTAACAGTCAGCGGTGGAGTTCGTTTCTTAACCGTTACTTTTGATACTAATAAGAAGTGAATCTGAAAGAAAACATATCAGTTCCTGAGATCGTGAGCAGTAACCAGCTGTTCCCGGTCTTCCTTAAGCTGGAAAATATGCAGGTGCTGATAGTTGGCGGAGGAAAAGTTGGATTGGAAAAGCTGAACGCTGTTCTGCAGAACTCACCGGCAACCAGCGTCAGGCTGGTGGCTGTTACAATCAGTGAAGAAATTCGCGCACTCGCGATGCTTCATTCCAATATATTACTGGAAGAAAGGTCATTTGTTGAATCCGATCTTGAAAATGCGCAGGTAGTGATTGTAGCCGTGAATGATCCGGTTGCAAGTGCCGGAATCAGCGGCCTTGCGAGACAAAAAGGGAAACTGGTAAATGTGGCTGACAAGCCTGATCTCTGCGATTTTTATTTAAGTTCAATTGTTCAGAAAGGGAATCTTAAGATAGCCATTTCCACTAATGGAAAATCACCCACCCTTGCCAAAAGATTAAAAGAGGTGTTCAATGAAACACTTCCGGATAAGCTGGATGATGTATTGAAAAACCTGCACATCATTCGTAATAAACTGAATGGCGATTTCGCTCATAAGGTAAAACGGCTGGATGATATTACGAAGGTGCTTGCGAATGGGAATGGATCTGCGGATGGTTCAGAGGTATTGTTCGGGCAGGGCAAGCCTGCGGAAAAAAGATGGCGGAGAATTGCATCCTGGTTAATATTCGCGTTTTTTTTCATGTTCATCGGACACGCCATTTTATCATTTGTCCCCTTCAGTGAGTTACTGACAAGTGTAACCGAATTGCCAAAGCAGATCGATAACGCTTTTTACTGGATGATACTTGCAGGGTTTCTTGCACAACTGGTGGATGGCGCGCTGGGAATGGGATATGGTGTAACCTGCGCGATTGTGCTATTGTCAACTGGTGTCAACCTGCCGGCCATCAGCGGTAGTATTCATACGGCGGAAATGTTTTCGAGTGCTGCATCTGGTTATAGTCATTACAAATTTGGCAACGTAAACAAAAAGCTTTTCAAAGCTTTGTTGATTCCGGGTATCATTGGCGCTGTTCTTGGCGCTTTTCTGCTTTCAAAGTTCGGAGACCAGTATGCAGCATATGTGAGGCCCATGCTGGCGGCTTATACTTTATTCCTTGGGGTAAGGATCTTTCTGGCAGCATTCAGAAAACGCAAGCCCTCAAAGAAGATAAAACGCGTGGGCTGGCTTGCCGGTGCTGGCGGTTTTCTTGATTCATTTGGCGGCGGCGGTTGGGGACCACTTGTAACCAGTACATTAATTTCTAAAGGTAAAGCTCCCAAATACGTTATCGGTTCAGTTAGTGTAACCGAATTTTTTGTAACTCTCGCAAGCGCGCTCACCTTTTTTACCATGCTTGGCATCAGCCACTGGCAGGTAATTACAGGTCTCATCATTGGTGGTGTGGCAGCGGCTCCGCTGGCAGCCCGGCTTACCGGCAAACTACCATTAAAGACAATGTTCATCGCCGTTGGCGCAATGGTAGTTATCTGGAGTGTAAGAATTCTTGTAAAATCATTGTAATAATCACCACCGCTTCGGGCGATAAATAACTTACAATTCTGGTGTTTTTCCGTTGGGGCGGTCTTGTTGTCGCTCTACTTTTGAATCGTTATCGGCCGATAATTCGGGCAAGCCCAAAACCGATTCTAAGAGAGTAGGCATTAAAACCATCCCAACATGAAATCAATAATCAAAAAGATCCAATTAATCCTTTACCTGCTGATAGGTATTACAGCCTTCGGCCAGCGTGATCAGAAGGCTGTTCAGATCAGGAATGATCCCGACTGGAAAATTATTCTGAATAACAACGTTGATTTTCTGAACAGGTTATTAAAACAGGAGAAGACCCTTGCTGAAATCTGGTCAGACGGTCGCGGTAATATCCCGGAACAATTAGGATACGCAGAAGGCGAATATTTACAAAAGCATGCGGAAGTTCGTGCTGCCGCCTCAAGATTATTAATCAAATACCCCGAGTTGAATTCAGTGAGTTGCCAGAATTGCAAGCTGACCGGCGCGGAAATGATTGGCCGAACGGACAATTTTATCAATTATCTGAAAAGAGGTAATAATTTTGATTCGGGTGAGTTCTTCCAGGTGATAGAAGACGATGAAGAAGGAAGTCCTCAGTGCAGCTGGAAATTCTATGCATGCATAACTATTTGCGCGGCAACGATCGAATTTTTCCCTGCTTATTTAGCGTGTTGCGGTCTATGCCTTTGTGAATACTGCAAGAACCCTCCCTCCTGGTGTAATTAAACTTTAAACTATGATTGAATACTTCATGATCGGCGCTTTCCTTTTGCTCTCCTATTTTTTACTTCAGAACAAAGCTTTAAAGAGCAGGAAATGGTTCGCATATGCAGTGCATGCAATAGCGCTCGCGGCCATAATATTACTGGTTCTTGATGAAGGTAAACAGCTCGGATTTATCAAAATGATCTTGTTGATCGCAGCCATGGCAGGAATTGTTTTCACAGCCATCAAAAGAACATCAGTAGTTGAAAAAAAGGATTGATATCCTTGAAACGCCCAAAAGATCATTCAGGAGTTCTCAGTGTGAGGTTTCTTTCGCTTAGTTCAGACAGCAATGGTTATGCTCTGATTATGACCCCGCAGTAACCTGTAACATGGGTTATTGCCCTGCCCTGCCTTTGCAGGGCAGGTTTGTTGAAATACAGAATCCAAAATTCAACAATACTAAGCCGAATTTCTACCGGCATTGATAATTCCGAACGATGCACGCAT
>DASWTK010000062.1:0-4077 GCA_036402175.1 Chitinophagaceae bacterium
TCAGGAAGTGCTTGACCTGATAAATATGAATTATGTGGATGCGGTTGATACCGATACCCTGGGTAATGACGCCATCCAGGAAATGCTTACGCACCTGGATCCGCACTCCGTTTATATTCCGGCTTCGATACTGCAGGAAGTGAATGAGGACCTCGAAGGGAATTTTGAAGGTATCGGGGTAGAATTCCAGATCATAGAAGATACGGTTCATGTTGTGAACGTTCTCCCCAAGGGTCCCAGTGATGAGGCAGGACTGAAAACAGGTGACCGCTTTATCAGGGTAGGCGATTCGGTAGTTGCCGGAAACAATATTACATCCGATCGAATTAAAAAGTTGTTGCGCGGTCCGGGAGGTTCGAAAGTGGGGGTAAAAATGTTCAGGGCCGGAAAGATTGAAGAATTTTCAATCAGGAGAGGCACCATTCCCATTCCATCGCTTGACGCGGCATATATGATTGACCAGTCGATCGGATACATCAGGCTTAACAAATTTGCCGAAACAACTTATGAGGAGTTCATGCAGGCGGTGGAGAACCTGAAAGAAAAAAATATGCAGCGCCTCATTCTCGACCTTCGCGGCAATGGTGGGGGCATTCTTCAGGAAGCTGTTCAGATAGCGGATGAATTCCTGGATAGCGACAAGCTGATCGTTTATACGCAGGGTAGTAAAGCGCCGAAAGAGATCTATAACAGCAAACGGGAAGGCCTGTTTGAAAGTGGAAAGCTGGTTATTTTAATTGATGAAGGATCAGCTTCGGCCAGCGAAGTGGTGGCTGGCGCGGTGCAGGACTGGGATCGGGGCATCATCATAGGAAGAAGAAGTTTTGGGAAGGGGCTTGTTCAGCAGCAATACCAGTTGAGTGATGGCTCGGGGCTCAGGCTTACCGTTTCAAGGTACTATACCCCCGCGGGTCGCAGTATTCAAAAGCCCTATTCACGCAGCATGGATGAATACAATGATGAAGTTTATGAGCGCTTTCAGAACGGAGAAGTGCTCAAGCAGGACAGCGCCAAAGCCCTGGGTAAGGTATACACCACAAAGGGTGGCAGGAAAGTTTACGGAGGCGGTGGCATAATGCCTGATATATTCGTTGCCTTTGATACCAGCTTTCTGCAAAGGTCAATCGCCGATCTTTACGATGGCAACAGCATATTCATCTTCCCTTACCTGTATTATATTAACCATCAGCAGGAATTAAAGCTTTATAAGGACCCGTTGGACTTTGCCACCAGGTTCAACAATTTCGATGGTATCTGGAATGACCTGCTGAAACTTACCCGGAACGACACGATCAGGATTGAGCAGGTAAATGCGAGTGAAAAACAGTTCCTCCTTAACAGGCTTAAGGCGAATATAGCCCGCCAGTTATGGCGAACCCCCGGATTCTACCAGGTATGGAATACGACTGATCCGGTTGTTCAGAGAGCGATTATGGAGTTAAGGAAATGAATGAAAAATTCAAAATGTAAAATGCAAAATGTAAAATAAGGAACCCTATTTTACATTTTGCATTTTTCATTTTTCATTTATACTTCGACTACATCAAACACGCGTCTCTTTATCCAACAACTCCTTCTTCTCTATCTTATACGAGTTGATAAGTCCGAGACCGCCGCCTATTCCTATCAGGGCGAACCAGAGGGCTGGGTTCTCGTCATCATGAGTTACATACTTACTGAGTAAATAAGCGGCCAGTAAACCTAATCCTGAGCCTATCAGCAGCAGGCCCCATTTGAGGTTCTTGTATGGCGCGGGCCTGTTGGCATACTCTTTAGGATTCATACCTTTTTCTACCATGGCCAGGTTTTCGCGGGTTTTCAAATAGGCGATGCCGAATATCATGGCAAAACCGCCGGCGAAAATTGTAATCGGGATCATTACTTCTGCTCCTTGCATAAAATCTGTTTTTTATTATCCTGCCCTTCGGCGGGACTAAGTTAAAAATTTGTGTTGGTTGTTCTTTATCTGACTACCGGTTGTTTTGAGAGGTTACAGCTTTAAAGAACTTTTTCCGAAACATTGTACACTATCTATGACTACGGGCTTTTCGGGGTGGTTACATATAAGAATAAAGAAATTTATAAGCCCGGCCGGCACACCATAATATATGTGGTGAAAAACTTACCTTGTACTGTAACCCCATTGATACTTATGTAGTCATATTGACGTAATGCAAACCGGACCGAGTGATAATGAGATCCTTAGCAGCGTTCTGCGGGGAGACCAGCAGGCGTATGCCGAAATAGTAAAGCGATACCAGAATTTCGTTTTCACTATAGCATTGCGGTATACGCCCAACCGGGAGGATGCGGAAGAGATAGCGCAGGACTGTTTTATCAAGGCGTACCGTTCTTTGGCCGATTTCAGGGGAGATTCCAAGTTCAGTACCTGGCTTTATACCATCGTGACCACCACCTGTCTTACGTTCCTGCGTAAGAAAAAGCTGGATGTGCATTCGCTGGATAATGAAAAGGTTTTTGAAGCGGCAGACAGCCAGGACTCTGACTTCCACGCAAACCAGGTGGAGCAGAAATCGAGGATATCAATGGTAAACCAGGCAATCGCCCTTTTATCGCCCGACGATGCGCAAATAATAACCCTCTTTTATAAAGGGGAGCAGTCGCTGGAAGAAATAGGGCAGATCATGGGCCTTGAACCGAATACGGTAAAAGTGAGGCTACACCGCGCGAGGCAGCGGTTAAAGGATAAAATGGAAAAACATTTTGCCGCGGAAGTCAGGGATCTTCATTGAACGTGCTCCCGGCAATATTGGAAAGTCATTCTTAAAAAGATTTTATTATGAACATGCAACATCAGATAGAAGAACGTCTTTGGAATTACATTGACGGCGCCTGTGGGGCTGAAGAAAAATCAGCCATTGAAAAATTGCTCGAAAGCAATGTGGAATGGCAGTCCAAATACCGGGAATTGCTGGATGTGCATCAATTGTTGAATGGAACCGAACTGGAGGAGCCTTCCATGCGCTTTACCCGTAATGTAATGGAAGAAATAGCGCGTCTCCAGATCGCACCTGCAACAAGAACCTATATCAACAAAAAGATCATTTACAGCATAGGTGGATTTTTTGTGATCATGATCATCGGATTCATTGTTTATGGTCTTTCACAGATCGACTGGTCGGCCAGCGGAAGCACCAACATGCCTGTGGATCTTGGAAAGGTCGATTACAGTGTATTCTTTAATAATACTTACGTGAACATTTTCATGATGATTAACGTGGTGCTTGGCCTGGTGCTGCTTGACAGGTACCTCGCAAACAAGAAGAAAAAATTTCAGGACGCGCATTGACCTGCGCTTTAACTAGCTTGGTGACTCACTATCGCCAGGTCCGGTAGCCTCTCCGAGCAATTGGAGGGGCTTTTTTATTCGTAGCCTCTCCCTGCAAACAGAGGAGCTTTTATTCGTAGTCCCTCTCAGCAATCGGAGGGGCTTTTTTATTCGTAGCCCCTCTCAGCAATTGGAAGGCTTTGTGTAACTTAATAACACAATTCACTCAGGATGAAATACTGGCTCAGCATAATCTTGCTTCTGATTTTTTCCGGCATAACAACAGCACAGCCCACTCAGGTTTCCATTATCGACTTTTATGGTCTGCAAAAAACTTCAGAACAAACCATCAGGAAAGAATTAAAAATTAAAGAAGGAGATTCAATTCAAAATATAGATAAACAATCGTTGATAAAACAACTTGAATCAATCCCAGGAATTCATAAAGCCGATGTGGGAGCTGTTTGCTGCGATGATAAAGATGGCAAATGGATAATATACATTGGGGTTGCGGAGTCTCCCGTTTCAAAACATGGGTATAATCCTGCTCCGACTGGTTCTGAATCCCTGCCCGATCAAACTATAAAAGACTATGAAGATTTTATGGGACTGGTGTACGAGGCCGTAACCAAGGGTGAATCCGGTGAAAACAGAATCAATGGTTATTCCTTTATGACTTATCCTCCTGCAAAAGAAGTGCAGGAAAGAATGATAAAGTATGCACAGAATAACCAGCAACAGATCAGGGAAGTGTTAGTCAAATCTGCCAACCCAAATCACCGGCAGGC
>DASWTK010000063.1:0-14187 GCA_036402175.1 Chitinophagaceae bacterium
TACCGGTCGAGATGGGACCTCCGTAACGAAATCGATAATGGAAACTTTTCCAATCCGCAACCACTATTATGCACACACGCGGGATTCACAGGTGTTCCGTTTTCAGATTGGGCTGGATACATCTCCAGGAAAAGGTCGGTGGAAGAAACTTTTTACCTTGAAGTTGCTAAGTCAATGCATACACGCAATATGCCGCGCAGGCCGGGTGCACCCGCTTTCAATTCCACCACCATCAACCTGTTCGATGAAGAAATTGTTTGGATAGTACGGCATGGCGGAATGATCGGCCTTTCTATGGACCGCAGGATACTGGGTTATGTTGATAAATTCGATAACAGGCCAACCGGCATCGATCAGAACTCCCCGCTGATGGTTGATAAGGAATACATTTCAAAAACGGAATGGGCAGGTTTTAATATTCCAAACAGCCGAATCGGCAAATTGATTGATGAAGGCGATTGCGTTACCAGGACCGATGTTGAAGATAGCACTGAAGTTAGTATCCCCGCAAGAGATGAATATTTTTTCGACCATGTGCTGCTTCACCTGAAACACTATCTCCAGGTGTGCCTGGATGCAGGGATCAGTTTACAACAAGCGCAAAAACACATCACCATCGGGTCGGATTTCGATGGACTGATCAATCCATTCCTCAATATGCAGGTATCGGGAGATATGCAGGAATTGAAAAAATATATAACGATGAATTTTGGGTTCTACCTCGAAACGCTGACTGATTCAAAACAGTGGGTGAACCAGTTGAACATTCCTGCCTTCGCAGACGACTTGTTCTACCACAACGGGTTCAATTTTATAAAATCTTATTTTACGAAGTAATTAGAGACATCATCCCGGAGAATAAATGCGGCATTAATAGCTTCTTACCACCTCATCCCTGAACGCTTTCACCAGGTAATCGTTCACCAGCTCCATATTGCTCGATTCGCGGAAAGTGAACCGGTCGTTATGCCAGTGAAGCTCTAAATGCAAAGGTGAATCGGGGTAAAGACGCTGGGCTTCAGTAGCAGACATGATGATGGCCGTGGAATTGATCTTTCTGTATTCTGCCTCTTCAAATTCATCCTGGCTTACCTGCCTGTTCCCGATAAAAAAGCTGAAAGATGGGCTATACATAAACTTAGAGGCTTTGTCAGTAAAAATACTGAATATACATCGAAAAAACCCTATGTGCAAGCGGCAGTTATCCACAAATTATTTTCCACTCGCACCCATAAACGACACGCCCCGTTCAGAATTGATCTGCAGCAATTCATCATAATCCAGCTCGGCTACTTTCAATTTGGGAATCACGCATAAAACCGCCTGCGCGATAGCCTTGGAATAAGGAAAGCGTATCATCTTTTCTTCCCTCGTTACCTGCTGAACTTCTTTTGTGATCACAATAGGAACATTGCTGGTATTGTTCAAACCAATCATGATCTCGCCCCGGAATCCTGAATCAATTACACCCATGCGAGTACTAAGTCCGATTGAGCCCGTGCTGCTTCGCTCTTTAATGAACAAAACATAATCCTGCGGGAATGCAGTGGCAATCCCTGTTGAAATAAGCTTTATCTCACCCGGGTTCAGCGTTATGCTCTCCTCCTGGAAACAACTGTAAATATCATAACCCGAATCTTCCGGCCGCTTGGCAGGGACCACAGCCCCTGGCCGGGTTTTGGCAAAATATAAATACTGATCAGCCATCGGCTTTTTCATTTGGTGCAATAATACTCAATTTATCAGCCTCTCCCGATACATTAAGCTGCCAAAAATGAGTGCATACTCCCTCTGTCAGAACCCCATCCGCGGATTTCTTGCTAATTTGTCATGGAATTGATGTTGTCACAATTATTGCTGCTTCAACATCTTTCTTATAACAATAGCTCATGAAGACCTTATTAAAATATCTCCGCCCTTACCGGGGGTTGGTAGCACTTACACTTTTCCTGGCCGCCATCAACACCGGTTTTTCATTGATGGACCCGATCATCTTTGGTAAGCTGGTGAACCTGGCGAATGACTACTTTGGAAACCGGGGTGAATATTCCAGCGAACGCTTTTACTTCTCATGGTCATGGAACAGCCCCGGCGTTATGATGCTGCTGCTCGCTTCCATAGGCGTGGCCATGGTGAGCCGTATCGCCAAGAACATTCAGGATTACTTCCTGAGCGTAGTTGTACAGAAGTTCGGCGCAAAAGTATTTACCGATGGACTGCAGCACGCCATGAAACTTCCTTACCAGGAGTTCGAAGACCAGCGAAGCGGCGAAACACTCAGCATTCTGCAGAAAGTCAGATCAGATACCGAACGCTTCATCAATTTGTTCATCAATATCCTGTTTGGTGTGATCGTTGGTATCGTGTTCGTAATGGTGTACGCGGCCATTTTCATCCATTGGTATATTCCGATTGTTTACCTGATCGGCATCTTGTTGCTGACAGTTATTACAAACGCGCTTAGCAGAAAGATCAAGACCATACAAAAGACCATCGTTTCGCAAACTACCGCGCTCGCAGGCAGCACCACCGAATCATTGCGCAATATCGAACTGGTAAAAAGCCTTGGCCTCACCCAGCAGGAAGTAAGCCGGCTTAACAAGAATACTTACAAGATACTCGGCCTGGAACTTACCAAAGTAAAGCGCATTCGGAGCATCAGCTTCATCCAGGGAACTTTTGTGAACACGCTCCGGCAGGTGATACTTTTTATTCTTATGATGCTCATCTTCGATGGAGTGATGGACGCAGGCCAGCTGGTGACCATGCAGATCTTTTCATTCTTCGTATTTGGTCCGCTTCAGGAGATCGGAAACATTATCCTTTCTTATCGCGAGGCCGAAGCTTCGCTTACCAATTTCCGTAATCTCATGCAGAAATCTCCCGAGCCGCAACCGGCGCAACCAATGCACCTGGGAGATATCAGACGACTTGAATTTAACGAAGTAAGTTTTAAACATCAGAGCGCGCAGCAAGCTGCGATAGATGATATCAGCTTCAAAGTGCAGACCGGAGAAACCATCGCGTTTGTGGGACCTTCGGGCTCGGGCAAAACTACGCTCATGAAATTACTTGTAGGCTTGTACCGCCCACAGAAAGGAAAAATATTATACAATGGCATAGATGAGAACTCTATCAACTTCGAGGACCTCCGCAACCAGATAGGATTTGTTACCCAGGACACACAACTGTTCTCTGGTACCATCCGTGAAAACCTGACTTTCGTAAATCCGGAAGCAGGTAATGATGAACTGATTGAAGTGTTGCACAAAGCTTCCTGCCATAATATTCTTTCAAGGGCCGATAAAGGACTTGAAACGGTGATCGGAGAAGGAGGACTGAAATTATCAGGCGGTGAAAAGCAGCGCCTGTCTATTGCAAGAGCGTTGTTGCGCAAGCCGCACCTGCTGATATTTGATGAAGCAACATCATCACTCGATTCATTAACCGAAGAAGAGATCACTCAAACCATCCGCGATGTTTCGTCGCAACGCAACCAGATCACTATTCTGATCGCGCACCGGTTATCCACCATCATGCATTCAGATCGTATTTATGTTCTTGAAAAAGGCGAGGTAGTGGAAACAGGCACGCACGACAGTTTGCTGGAAGAAAAAGGTTTGTATTACGCCATGTGGCGTCAGCAGATAGGTGAAAGAAAAGGCAGGGCGATGCCGGTGGAAGTAAAATAAAAAAGCGAAGGCCGGGAAAGTTCCCGGCCTTACACTTCTATGAAATTGGGTTAGTAATAGAATAATAACGCTTCCAACGCAATAATATTATGTACCGGCGCCGCATACTATTTTCCCAGGGCTACCGATAAAGGCACATTCAGTTTGATACTGAAATTTCTACCCATGTTAAACACACCCCTTCTTCCGGTGACCACGTTCTCTGCCGCATACTTCAGCCGGTTCAAATGATGCTGGTATGCCTCATCGGCTATATTATTCGCATGAAGAAATAAACTGAACAACGTTGCTCCCTTCGATACCACGTCAACCCCCATCGACGCGTTCAGCAATGCATAACCACGCGTTGCGGTTTCTGTTTCATACGCTGTGAATGCGTTGTTCTGGTCAAATGTTTTGTCAACTTCAAAGCTCAGCGATAAATTCCGGAAGAGCCTGCCTTTGTTTAAAAAGTCGGCCCGCACTTCTGAGATGAGACGAGCTGCTGGAATAAACGGAATATTCTTTGATCCTTCAATCGCATCACGGAATCTTCCATTTACCAATGAAAATGTATTTTCAAAATGCAGCCAGTCAAGCGGATGCGGATGTATATCAAGGCTAAGTTCCAATCCATTTAAACCCGCACGCCGCTGGTCGAATCTGAACGCGGTTACAAAATCGCCATCCACTTCTACCGTTGAATCGCCTCCGCCAGCTGCCTGGAGCTTTCGATAAAAGATGAAGTTTTTTATGTTGTTCGAAAAGAGAGTAGCTTCTAAAGATATATGGTCCGACTCCAATTGAAAACCTGCATCAACCTGGAAACTTGTTTCAGATTTCAAATCGGTATCGCCATATTCATAACGATTCGTTCCCTCATGTGTTCCGTTAGACGACAACTCCGCAACAGTTGGAGCACGGAACCCACGCGCTATATTTAATTTAAGCGTTACAAGGTCGGAAGGCAGGTAACTGAGTCCGATACTGCCGGAAACATTTGAAAAATCTTTTTTGAATGCCAGGAACTTCACCTCACTCCCTTCAATGAACGCTTTTGAATTCAGTGAACGGTTATCAAACCTGATCCCTCCGCTCAGCGTTACATCATCCCAGCTTTTTTGAGAAAAAATAAAACCGCCGATATCGAACAGTGAATATTCAGGTATGAGCACCTCAGCGCCTTTATTTCTGTTTTGCTGACGCATGCCATTCACCCCAATGGCAGTTCGCCAGCTATTTTTTTCTTCAAGGTGATAAATACCGCTATAGGTGAATGTGCCAAGATCGAAGAACAATTCCTTTTCAGCCGGATCATCAATATTACCAAATTCGGTCCGCTGGTTCCGCTGGAAGCCAGCTATTAATGCAAACCGTCCCTGCCCTAAGTTGAAGCTGTTGTCGGAAATTATTTTCGTATGCTGCACTCTTTGCCAGGGTATCTGCGGATCGGTGGAATTAAAATCGTCTTCAGAAGGAAGTACTTCCAGTCCGCCGGGTAATTGTTTTATCAAAAGGCCATCATCATTCCTGTCGCCCTCCACAATTCCAAGGTCCTGTTTATAATAACTGGCAATAAAGTGTGTGTACCCCCAACTTCCATTGTACCCGACGTAACCTCCAAGTGTGCGCTCATTGAATTTTGAATTATAAACGCGTCCGTCATATTTGTTCTCATAATCGCCGGCGGCTTTTAACGAACCGCTCGCATTCCAGTTGAATCCTCCATGGTTGGCGCCCAGATTCAATCCAAATCCGCGCATTCTGTTATTGCTCTGGTAGTTTGATACAAAATTCCCGCGCATCCTTCCAACCGGTGCCGGAATATTGCTCATGATGTTGATTACACCAGCCATTGCATCGCTTCCATACATCAGAGAGGCAGGACCTTTCAGTATCTCAATCTTGCTAACACTGTATTCATCTATTTCTAAACCGTGTTCATCGCCCCATTGCTGCCCTTCCTGGCGTACACCATCGTGAATGGTGATCACCCTGTTGTATCCAAGGCCACGGATCACCGGCTTGGCAATAGCGGGTCCTGTTGAAAGCTGCGCAACTCCGGGTTGTCTGCTGATAGCATCCACAAGATTGATGGAAGCTGTTCTTAAAAGATCCTGCCGGCGCATGGTGGTTATAGGAGTAGCGGTTCGCCTTGCCTGTGTTGATGCGCTAAGTCCGGTTACAACAACCTCGTTGCGCTCTACCACTTCGGCCGTAAGCGTAAAATCTTTTTTCACTTCGCCCCGGATGATGATATATTCCGATACACTGGCATATCCAACAAAACTTACCTCCAGCAAATGTTTGCCCGCGGGAACTCCGTTAAACACAAAATTGCCTTCGGCAGAAGTGGCTGCGCCAATCTTGAGATCTGTAAAATAAACGGTGGCGGCAGCCAGTGGCAAACCTGTTGCCGCATCTGTGACCTTACCGGAAAAACTGTTTCGCTGAATCCTAAAAGCAGGACGTGTTACACTGGAGTCTGTTTGAGCGAAGCCTGTATGATTGATGAAAAATATTAAAAGGAGAATTGGAACAACCCTTTGCATAAAATTAATTTAGCTCATCACGAATGATGATTTAGTAATGAAATTGCAACCTGATCAGCACTTTAATAAATCATATGCAGGGTGGGCCACGGAGGCAGGGAAGAATGATGGTCTTTGGAGCTGTAGCATGAACAGAAAAAACAATAAAATCCGTACAATCAGGTGAGAGCACCCTTTCATGAAATTCGTCGCCCTCAATAAAAGGAGATTCCGCTACAAGATTAAGGCGATCGCAATTAAACCCGGATTGAGCAACACTTGCTTCTTTCTTTCCAGGCTGACTCCAGTTTACGTCAGCATGATCCGCCAGGGTATCATGCAGCAGCTGTCGTGGAGTAATGCTGAATGAAAACAGCAACAGCAACAGCCAACCGAAAAAGAATTGTATGGAACCTTTCCTGTTCACTTTTGCAAAAGTAGGGCAAGTTCGCTGAATTTGAATTATGGTGTTCAGCTCCCTTTAGTTCATGGCGCCGACCCTATCTTTGTGCTGCTAATCAATACAATGAAACAAACCGTTCTTTCCATTCTTCTGATCCTTACCACACTTGCACTACATTCCCAGCATACATTGAAGGCTGTGATCAGGGATAAAAATAAAAATCCGCTGCCCGGAGCTTCGGTCATCATAGAAGGAACCGCACTGTCGGCCGTTGCAGATAGCACCGGTAAGGTCCATATCATTAATATATCCGACGGAAAACAAACTGTGGTGGTAACGCATTCAGGTTACGCCGAATTTAAAAAGGAATATACTTTCCCCCTGATCTTTGAGCTGCTTGAGATTGAATTGGAAGAAGAGGAAGCGGAAGAACTGGAAGACATCATAGTTACGGCAACCCGTACAAGCAGAACCATCGCCAACAATCCGACCCGGGTAGAAACCATTTCAGGAGAAGAGCTCACCGAAAAATCTAACATGAAACCAGGTGAGATCAGAATGCTGCTGAATGAAAGCACAGGTATTCAAACACAACAAACTTCCGCCACTTCATACAACTCAAGCATTCGCATCCAGGGACTGGATGGTAGATATACCCAGATACTGAAAGACGGCTTTCCATTATACGCGGGGTTTTCGGGAGGCTTAAGCATCATGCAGGTTACGCCGCTCGACCTGCAGCAGGCGGAAGTGATCAAGGGTTCGTCATCAACCCTGTACGGAGGAGGCGCAATTGCAGGACTTGTGAACCTGGTTTCGAAAAAACCCGGAGACGAACGTGAACTCAGTTTCATCGCCAATGCTACTTCAGCAAAGGGTTTGGACCTGAGCGGATTTTACAGCGAGCGTTATAACAAAGCCGGACTTACACTGTTTGCATCGCGAAACAGCGGATCGCCCTACGATCCGGCAAACATTGGATTGACGGCCATACCTGAATTTGAAAGGTATACTATCAATCCGCGCCTTTTCCTTTATTTTAAGGAACGTTCTGTACTTGACGTTGGAGTAAACCTGACCACCGAGGACCGCACCGGCGGAGATATTAATTACATAAAAAACGGAACGCCTGGTTACTTTGAAAAAAATACCACCAACAGGCTGACCACTCAAATAAACTTTGAACATGGCCTGACCGATAGCAGCAGGATAATGATCAAAGGCAGTTACAGCCGTTTCGACCGCAAAATTGAAGTACCGGGTTATATATTCAGCGGTTTACAGCATTCAGTTTTTACAGAAGCATCTTATGACCTGCGCCGGTTAAACCTCGAATGGATATTTGGCGTGAACGTGCTTACAGACAACTTCATTGAAGAAGTACAAACAGGGATCCAACCCCGCGATTATTCACTTACTACGCTGGGCGCCTTCGTTCAGAATACCTGGAATACTAACGACTGGCTTACGATAGAATCGGGCTTGCGTGGTGATCACGTGAAAGATTATGGATTCAGTTTTTTACCCCGCGTTTCGGCCTTGTTTCATATCAGTCCCCAGCTTACATCAAGAATAGGCGGCGGACTGGGTTACAAACCACCGACCATTTTCTCTGAAGACGCTGAACGGCTGCAGTTCCGGAATGTATTACCGGTAGATGCTGATCAAAGAAAAACAGAACGTTCATCGGGAGTTAACGTCGATATTAATTACCGCACCTCCCTTTTTGATGATGCAGTTAGTTTTACAGTAAACCATCTCTTTTTTTACACCAGAGTAAATAAACCTCTTGTTCTGAAGCCCGTCAGCAATGGCGTATTTGAATTCATCAATGCCAATGGATTCCTGGATACAAAAGGAATGGAAACAAATGTGAGGCTGGTGTATAAGGACTTCAAATTGTTTATTGGGTATACTTTAGCTGACGCTCATCAGCATTATGAGGGAGCTGAATCGCAGTTGCCTTTAACGGCACGCCATCGTCTGAACAATGTATTGATGTACGAAAAAGAAGAAAAACTGAAGGTTGGGCTGGAAGCATATTATTTCAGTCCGCAACTTTTGAACGATGGCACAAAAGGACGCTCTTACTGGATCATGGGATTGATGGCTGAGAAGATATGGAACAGGTTCTCGGTTTTTGTGAATTTTGAAAATTTTCTCGACGTTCGACAGACAAAATTTGGTCCTGTTTATTCCGGATCAATCTCCAATCCGCAATTCACCGATATTTTTGCCCCGGTGGATGGGTTTGTTGTGAATGGAGGTGTGAAACTCAGGTTATGATCATCTGACTTTCAACATGCTTCTAACCTGCTGAATTGATCCATTTTGCAGGCGCGCATAATATACACCTGCAGGAAGCCACTCAGTTTCAAAAATGATATTATAAGTACCTGGTGTGTATTCGCGATCGGTAAGGTTTTTTATTACGCGTCCCAAAGTATCAATCACCTGTACCAATGTATGTCCGCCATTGGTGGTAAATGTAATGACTGTACGGCTATTGAATGGGTTAGGAGAATTAACTATCAGCTGATCGCCAGCTGTTGCAGGCGTGCCAGTTGAGCAAGCAGTATTTGCACATACGGCAATCTCCTGGAAATTTTTTAGCATGATCGTTTGCAGGTCAGTATCATTTACACAAAACCATTGCTTAAGAACAGATGCATACACGCTTCTGAAATCATACTGATATGGAATATTGTCATTTACTGTAACATTTGACGGAATTGTGGGGTTGTTGCCTGTAAGTCCCGGTTTCACTTTTTTACCAAAAACAATCATGGGGGCTGCGGCTCCATGGTCGGTTCCTATGCTTGCGTTGGATTTTATTCTGCGACCGAATTCCGAAAATGTCAGACCCAGAACCCGGTCTTCTATTCCCAGGAATTTCAGATCGTCCACAAACGCGGTGATGGCATCTGACACGCGCTGCATCAGCGTTGCGTGCACTCCCGTGGTTACATCGGTTGTATTTACCTGGGTGGAATGGGTATCAAATCCTCCGATGCTCACCATGTAAATTCTTGTTTTTAATCCGCCTTTGATCAGGCGTGCAACGATCTTCAGTTGGTCTGCCAGCGAATTTTGTGAGGGGTACACCGCCTGTTGTGGTACTTTTGAAGCTGCATCTTTAATAACTATTGAATACTGTTGGGTTTGTTGGGATACCATCCGGAGGTATGTAAGTTCTTTGCCCCAGGGCGTATCCGGCACAGGATCCTGCGTTCCAGACAAGAGGTTATAAAAGTTGTTCGGATCAGTTATACTCATTCCCATGCTCACCGAAGGTCCCTGCAGGGTGAGCGATGTCACAGAACCTATCTGAATTGCCAGTGGGTCGGGCATCGCAGCATTAGGATATCCATTTGGAAAGTTTGAATATTCTACCCCAAGGTAACGTCCCGCCCAGCCACTCGTAACCACATCCGAACTATCGGATGCACTCATCCAGATATCTGTTGCACGGAAATGCGAAAAATTTGGTGCAGGATATCCAACTGCCTGAATGATTGCGGCCTTGCCATCATTGTACAATCTTTGCAAGCCTGTCATAGAAGGATGCAAGCCGGTTTTAGCGGTTCCGGCCAGGCTAAGTACTTTATTTTCCGGGATCGCTATGTTAGGACGCGCATTATAATAGTTGCTGTAGAATTCTACGGGAATCACCATGTTCAGGCCATCGTTCCCTCCGTTCAACTGAACCAGTACAAGTACATTATCCGTAGCTGTGGTTGTGCTCATCAGCGCCTGCAACATAGGCGAACTGCTATTGAATGCTTTTACGGAATAGCCATTCAGAACAGCCGGCAATATGGTAGCAGCTGGAATGCTGGTTCGTAAAAAATGTCTGCGTTTCATAATCAGAATGTTTAAGCCAGTTGGTATTCAGGGAGGTTCATAAAATATTTATACAGGTCGCGAAGGCGTGTATAAACCATCTGATACGCCATCTGGTCGTTAGGCGTAGCCAGGTACGCAAGCCATGCATTACTCCAATAGTAATCCTGGTCCTGGCCACTGAGCAAAATGCTCTTTTTGATAGCATCCCTTGTAACATCTCTTACGGGCACTGAAAACAAAATATCCAATGAATCGGTAATTAACGCATCTGGATTCGCAGGATTCGGTAACGTCTTTGCAAAGGCAATGGGATCGATCTGAATTTTTTTATTGTTACGAGAATAGCCCGGTCCCACTATTTGATCGGTGAAACGGTTCCTCTTGGGAAGCGTATCCGAGTTGATCCATATCTGGTAGAACTGTGGCTCCTGGTAAAACGCCGGCCAGCCGGACACGCTGGGTGGGTCTCCGATATTCATTTGGGCTGTCGCCGCCTGGTTACGCAAGTAATCCCACATGAAATAAGAATTGATGTAATCAGTCGCCGCAGGAAATTGCACATTGAACTCGCGGCACATTCCTGTAACAAGGTCCAGTGGCGACTTGATAACGCATCCCTGGTTCAGCTGATCGAAAAAGTGTTCGCTTTTTAAAAGCTTTTCCAGTACAGGTTTAATTTCCCAGTTTGTTTGAAACAGAGCTGCCAGTGGATTGATAACATTGGCTTCGGTTGTCGCATCAATTGCATAATAACAAAACCAACGGTATAACTTTTTTACAATGAACCTGGACACTTCTGCCCGTTTGCTGAATATCATATTTATCAGATCATTCAATTCAGCATCACCGGCTGTATTTCCGGTTCTTCCTGTAATAACGGTATTACCATAAAACGAAGAAAATTGCTTATTAGCCGTGTCATGCCTGTTAGCCTGGAAAAAATAAGTGTTTGTATTGTTGTCGATACGCCAGCCTGTCAATACTCTTGCCGCCTGCTTCACATCATCCTCGGTATAATTTGGGTTGTTTTCTTTTCCAAGCGTAAAAAGCTCCTGCAACTCACGGGAATAGTTCTCATCGGGGGCAGTGTTGGTGTTGAGGTAACCATTGAGGTATCTAAGCATGCCAGTATCTAACGTTATTGCACGGACGAAATTTTTAAAGTTCCCGAGCGCGTGTTGACGTAACACTGTATTATTCTGGTAGCACCAGATGGCACGGCCGATATCATTCGTTTCAGTAGCGAAGTGATTGTGCCAGAAAAGGACCATTTTTTCCCGGATGTTCCTGTCCTGGTTTAACATCAGTCCTGTCCACCAGCTTTTGAACGAAGCGAGTCTCCTGCTGTTTGCATTTCCATCGTTGGTATTAATATTAACCCAGGTTTGTCCCTGCGGTATGCCGTATTCAGGATCTGAAGGTGAAATGTTCGTGTTATCATAATTTTTTACCGGAGGAGCTGGCGGGGTTGCTGGAACAGTAAGCAATTCATCCACCGCCTGGGCAGGAGTAAGGCCCTTAAAGTAATCAATATCCGTCTTTTTTGCCCCGAACATCGTGCGTTTCAGCAAATGAGCCACTTCCCTGGTACCCCAGGGACCTGAATAAGGATTGAGGCCGGACTGTATATCACGAAGCTGAGGCGGAAAAGCGGTCACAACCGAAGCGCCGGGCTTCCAGGCGGTGAGGAAATCTCTTCTGTCCATAAGCAGAAATTGAAGTAAAATATGGTTGACTTTAAATTTAAGAAAAGGTTTACTCAATTAAAATCTTTTATTTAGTGGCACAATTTTTTTCGAATAAGCATCAATGTCAACCTTCCCTTTATCAAAAGCTATCCAGGTACTGTTCTTCCTTTTCCTGGTATTCGCCGGCTTATACTTTGCCCGGGCCTTTCTGATTCCCATTGCATTTGCAGGACTGCTTTCCATGCTTTTCCTTCCATTGAGCCGTAAAATGGAAAACAAAGGAATGAAAAGGGCATTGGCCACACTGCTTTGTATCCTGATCTTACTGGCAGCGGTTGCGGCCATCGTTTCGCTGCTTGCCTGGCAGGTAAATGATCTTGCCGGCGATGCCGAGCAGATGGAGCAACGTGTTACGCAAATGATCAACCAGTTCAAGCAGTCTATCAATAAAAATTTTGGAATCTCTCCAAAAAGGCAGGAGGAGATACTGGAACAACAGGCTTCAGGAGCGGGTGGTGGCAGTTCTATCGTTTCCGGCTTTTTTGGTTCGATCATGGGTTTTTTGGTAGATGCGTTGCTGGTGCTTGTGTATATTTTCCTGTTT
Source organism: Chitinophagaceae bacterium (assembly GCA_036402175.1). Classification (GTDB taxonomy): domain Bacteria; phylum Bacteroidota; class Bacteroidia; order Chitinophagales; family Chitinophagaceae; genus DASPKM01. Next base: position 12,744 of record DASWTK010000063.1, read on the forward strand.
ATGTATTTCCGCAGGCATTTAAAAACTTTCATATTAAAACTGATCCCGCAGGCAGATAAGAACAATGCGCAACAGATCATTCACGATACGCAGCAGGTTGCACAGCAATACCTCAGCGGGCTGGGAATGATGATCGTGGGTTTGTGGATCATGTACGGAATTGGATTTTCTATTGTCGGTGTAAAGAATGCGATCTTCTTCGCCATCCTATGCGGCCTGCTGGAAATTGTTCCTTTCGTTGGCAACCTGACCGGCAATGCGCTGACCGTTTTAATGGCAATATCACAGGGCGGAGGATTCAACATGGTCCTGGGCATAATAATTACTTATGCAATTGTTCAGTTCTTTCAAACTTATATCCTGGAGCCGCTGGTAGTTGGCGCGGAAGTAAATATCAATCCGCTGTTCACTATCATCATCATTGTATTAGGAGAAATGGTTTGGGGCATACCGGGGATGATACTAGCAATCCCGTTGTTAGGTATCGTCAAAATCATTTGCGATCACATTGAATCGCTCAAACCATACGGTTACCTGATCGGCGGAGAGCCGAAAAAGAAAAAATCTTCGGGCATTGTAGATAAGATCAAAGGGTGGTTTGGAAAGAAGTAAATCAGATCCCTAAGCAGGCCTGTATACCACACAACCTCTGTCCTCCAACTCATCAACCCAATCCGGAATTCTTAATGAATTATTCCATCTAAGGTCAAGCTTTTCAAGCCTGGGCAAATACCGGATCCCTTCGGGCAAACCTGTCAGCTGATTACGGCGAAGGTCAAGAAAGGTAAGATCCGATAATGATCCGATCGAATCAGGAAGGGACACCAGCTGATTATTTCTAACATCCAAAATCGAAAGATTTGAAAGTCCGCCAATGCCGGATGGAAGAAAAGTGATGTTATTATTTTGCAGACGCAATTCTTTCAGCCTGGATAACTTTCCAATAGCATCAGGTAATTCTGATAACCTGTTATTCATGAGATGCAGCTCACGCAATGAAATTAAATCGCCAATAGCATCAGGAAGAACATTCAGCTTATTGTCATACGCTCTTAACTCAATAAGACTTTTCATTTCTCCGATCCGCCCGGGCAAAGTTTGTAATTGGTTACTGCTGACATTCAGATACCGAAGACGAATTAAATCTCCAATCCCATCCGGTAGCGAACTCAGTTGATTATTGCTCAGGTATAGAAACCCCGACATTTGTTCCAGTTCCCGAATGGATTCAGGAAGCGTTGTTATCAGATTGTGTCCTGCATCAAGGGTTTCTAACTGATGCAGCATGCCAATTTCCTCCGGCAGTGAAGTGAGTTTATTATTGCCAAGATTAAGAAACTTCAGATTTTTCAAGTCAGCTATCGCGGGTGGCAGAATGGAGATTTCATTTTTGTAAAGACTGAGCATTTCAAGCCGGTGCAGCCTGGCAATACTCTCCGGCAGT